>CAZTAR010000167.1:0-9599 GCA_964611695.1 uncultured Planctomycetaceae bacterium
CCCCCTGTGGCCGACGCGAAACACGAGCCGCGTACCACGTAGGTCGGGTCCGCAGACCCGACACTTCGTGACGAGTGAAAAGAAGACGTTCCGCCCGCCACGAATCCTCGACGATCATCCGGCATACCGCATCATATCAAGACGATCCACACAACAAACCGACCTGGACACCTGACGGCATCGCACTTCGAACGATGCACATCAGATATCCAGGCCGGCGTAAACAATGAACCGAAAAGCGATCCAATGGCCGATTGCCAAAGGAAGCTCAACAACACAAATACGCTACCAGCGGCAATCGCCGTCGCGCGGGATCAAACCTGACTCCATGACACCTCGGTCCCTTCCCTCGTACAACCCGAAGTCCGAATCACCCAAGGGGGATTGCAGGGGATCAACAACGCATGGCACTCCACCGCCGCCGAGCAAACCGCCGCCGAAGGGGTCTCCAAATCCCGGTCCGCCGAATCCGTTTTCGAGTTCAATCTCGTAGATGTGGACCGCATAGTCGTGGAAGGTATCGACGAAAGTCGTGGAGGTGCTGGCGGGCACGGAGCGACTCCAGTTCGAGCGAGTGATTCCCCGCCGACGCACCGCGGCGGCATCGGCTGCGTCAATAAAGCCATCATCCGGCGAGTCCATGGGGTAGCTTTGGTTGGTTAATTCGTTTTCAAACAAAGCAGTGATTGACTCAATGCTGTTCTCCCCGATCGAAAGGGTGATAGTGACATCGCCGAGATCTTCTTCCGAAGGGTTGGTCGCAATGAGATACAGCTTGCCATCATACTTTTTAAGCATGGCCTCGATGTACTTATCAGAATCCCACTCGTCATAGAATTGGGTGAGTACGAGGACGTCGTCCAACGTCTTCATCTCAGTCACCAGTTCCTCGATTTGGCTCCAATGGTAACGGTAATAAGTATCCTCCAATTCTATGCGGCCGCAGCCGAAGAACCAGATACCACATGATCCGTTTACGATCTGGTTGAAGACCTGGAAACGCTGGAGGTGGAAGGGAATGAACTGGTCGTAGTGCCAGGTTTGCGGAGTAGTACCATCCCAGTGGGCCCACCAATAAACGCCGAGGCCGAAGCCAAAGACAGGCTTGGGCTGACTGTTGTTGACATCGGCGGTGTCCTTGAGCCAGCGGCGGACATGTTGTCCGACGCGAGGCATCTTTGCACCCCGCTTCTTGTTGGAATAACAATTCGGCTCGATCGAGTAGGACTCAGGACAGTTCCAGGTAAACGTCAGAGAATCCACCAGATCGGCGTGGGATTCACTCAACTTAGGATCCCAATCTTTGGGCAAGAGGTTGAGCGTGTAGTGGATATCGAGCTTCTCCGTCTGAAGTTCGTCCTTTTGGTAGTTCAGCTCTCTGACGGGCTGGGCGCCACTCCGTTCCGGCTCGAAGTTGGATTCGTCCACGCCATAATAGCACATGAATTCCAGGTCTGCGTGATCTCCGATGGCAGTCTCCATTTCATCGGCTATCGCCATATTATGAGCTAAGCCCGTGTACGCGTCCTCAAAGTCCTGGTCGAAAAAGGCGACGGCCGTGGGGGAGACCCGATGCCAATACGGAGGATAGGTGGGGAGCCCAACAGCATACAGTCCCGATTGCTCATGTTCGAGTGACCGATCAATATCGAAATCGAAGCATGTAAAGTTGAATCCAAGCTGGCGGATATCCTCATAGGCCATCCGAGCGGTGTCGTAATCCACCGGGACGTTTTTGGTCAGACCGATGGGGAAAAATGTCTCTTCGTCTTCATTCTGCATCAAGGTGATCGTACCGGACTTCGAGAACTCCGGAACGTGCGGGTCAACGTTACTGGTCACCCGTTTTAGGGAGCAACTCTTGACAAACAGTTTGCCTTTATTCAAGTTTTGCGTGAGGATCCGGACAAATCGCGTTCCTGGCGGGGGCTTAAAGTAGGAGGTGTACGTTTCCCAATTATAACTCCACAGAGGATGCGGTGGGAAGTCCTTCCCGCAGGCCTCATGGTAGCAGCCGTCACTGTCGCTCCAACTCTCTTCAACAAACCCTAATTCATAGTTGATCGGTAACCGTCCGGCGAACCACGGGACACAGAATCGGAATCGCTGGCACTTCAATTGCCCTGTACGTTTGATTGTGTTCGGGGTCAGTCGGCGGCGACTTACCAGTGATCGGGTAGAAGGTCGGCAAGTTGGCTGATGGGGGTGGCGGCGATGCGGGTGAGCACGTCGCGGAGGTACGCCATCGGCTCGACCTTGTGACGCTGGCACGTCGCGATCAGGCTGAAGAGTGTTGCCGCGGTGTGACCGCCGTTGTCGGAGCCGGCGAAGAGCCAGTTTTTGCGCCCGATCGCCACGCGACGCAACGCATTCTCCGAGGCGTTGTTGTCAATCGCCAGGCGGCCGTCCGTGGTATAAACGCACAAGGCATTCCACTGATTCAGCGCATACTGAATCGCCTGGCCCATCGGGCTCTTGGGCAGCACCCGGCCGCCGTGCTCTGCCTGCTGGGATGCCAGCCACGCCTTGAACTGTTCGAGCCGAGGGATCGCCAGCTTCGGGCGCAGACGAGATCGGGCGGCAACGAGTTGTTCATGGGCGTGTGGAGCCGCCGATGCACTGTCGGTCGTCGGCATCGGTTCCATGGCGTTGTCAGCACCCGCGACCTCTGTTTGGTTTGACAATCTCTCCGCTTCTTGCTTCGCCGCCGTCTTGGCTTCCTTCTTCGCCCGATCTTCGACGTCATACAACAGCCGGATGTACGCCAGCGCTTGTGCGCTGGCCGCCGCGTCGCTGTGACGCGCGTCGTAGAACTTGCGCCGCGCATGGGCCCAGCACGCCACCTCCGTCACCTGGCCGCCGGCCTCGCCTGCGTAGAGGCCGTCGTACCCGCCGAATGCGTCGGCCTGCAGATACACACATTCGTCCTTCCCCCAATTACGCAGGAAGGCCATCGGCCCGTCACGGCTGCGGCTTGGCGTGTATGAAAACACCGTGTAAGGATGTTCCGCATCCCCCAGGTACACCCAGAATCGACCGGTCCGCGTCTGCGTGCGGCTGCGATCCTGAACCTTTACCGGCGTGTCGTCCGTGTGGATGATGCTTGACTGTAAGACACGCTCTTTCATCAGCTCGGTCAACGGCCGCAACACCTCCGCACACTGGGCCGCCCAGTCACACATCGTCGAACGGGCGATGTCGATCCCATGCCGCTGCAAGATGCCTTCCAGCCGGTGCAGCGGAAGATGATCACCGTACTTACTGACAATCACGTAGCTCAGCAGCCCCGGCGCGGCCAGGCCCTTCTCAATCGGCTGCAAGGGCTTGTCCGCCACGACGATCTGCGGACCGCCGGGGGAGGCTTCGGCTTCGCAATGCCGACACCCATACTTCAAACGCACGTGTTCGATCACCTTGATCTTCGCAGGGACGTAGTCGAGCTGCTCGTGCGTCTGTTTGCCGATGATGTGCCGCATCTTCCCGCAACACGGGCAGGGCTTCTCTTCTTCCGGCAGGTCGTGGATGACCTTCTCGCGAGGAAGATTCGAAGGCAGTCGGCGACGACCGTGGCCATTGCCCCGGCGACTTGGTGTCGACGCTTGAGGGTCGGACTCGTCTTCCGCAGGCGTCTCCGGGATGCACGTGTCCAGCATGTCCTCGAACAACAGCCTCTGCTTCGGGTCGAGCTTCTCCGACGAGCGACCGAAGTAACGACGCAACAACATCTGCAACCGATGCTGCAGGCCGTCGATCTCGCGATCCTTCTGCTTCAGTTGTTCGAGGAACTCGGCACGCTCCGCACGAAGCAACTCTGCTTCTTGTGAAGATTGCGTCAATGAAGCGCAAAGCCGTTCAACTTTGGATGATGATTCCGCCAATTGAACAGTAGATTGCTGCAGTGACGCGCGAAGTTGTTCATTCTCGCGTCGAAGTGCTTCGAGGGTGGCTGCCGGCGAATTGGAATCCTCCATGATCACGTCATGTTATACGGATTCGACGTAAGGATGTTTCGCGGATTCTTGAAAACTTCCTTGTGTTTTCAGGCGTCTTTCACCTCGCGACGGAACCGCTTGCGACGCTTGATGCTTCGCAGGTCGATCCCCTCCAACAGCATCGCCAGTTCGCTCGCCTTCAACTCGATACTCGTCGCTTCCGGAGGCGCGATCGGCATCCGAAGCGTCCCCTGCTCGAGCCGCTTGTACCACAGGGCGAATCCGTCGTGGTCCCAGTAGAGCACCTTGATCCGGTCTCGACGCTTGCCCACGAACAAGAACAGATGCCCGGAGAGCGGGTCGTGACCCAACCCCTCCCGCACCAACGCCGCCAACGTATCGAAACCCTTGCGCATGTCCGTGGTCGTCGTGCACAGATAAACACGCACGCCCAACGTGTGATCCAACTCGCCCAGGCTCGGCAGTTTCAACATGACCGAGCCCAGCGTCGTGACTGTGACCCGCGATGGATGATCGCGTCGGTCGTACCTGTCATACGGCGTCTCGTGACAGTACTTGCTGAAGTCAGCATCGCCAGCACGTCGGCCAGCATCTGCCGATCCACCGACCCGCTCACCCGAACACATCGCCCATCTGCCAGCACGATCTCGATCCGACTCCCGCCGACATCGCAACCATCCCGTCCGCCGACATTGCGACAATCCCGCCCGCCGACATTGCGACAATCCCGTCCGCCGACATCAGGGGGATCCTCTTCAGACACGCGAACCGGCACAAAAGCCGGCGACCGCGACACGCGCCGATGCTTGCACTTCGGCACGGCTGACTTCTGCCGTTCACCATCGCGACGAGCCAACTCCCGCCGCCACCAGTGAAATGTCGCCTCGCTCACCTGCTCATTCAGGCACCAAGCCCGGACTGTCATCCCACTACGAGCCTGGCCGCGGATCTGTCGCCGCCACAACGCTTCCTTCTTCAGATCTCGTTGCTTGTGCGCCATGCATCATGCCTCCGCTTCAAGTACGGATGCATGATGATCGAACCGTCGGCTGGATTGAAGATGGGGTTTGCCGGACGCTTACGAACAACCCACCACAATGTCTGAGCAGATTTCCTCAAACACGACTGCGAATTTGACCGGGAACGTGACAGGATCCTGCGAAGAATCGACCGCCTCGACCAGGACCGCCTGCCCCTCTTCCTCATCGAGGTCAGCATTGGATAGCGACGTGTTCAGGTGATAAGCGGTGCTTTCGGTGTTGGCGAGGATGGGAGAAGTCGCCAGTTGGTATTCCACGATGTTGGGATAATCGTCAGTGTCGGGGTCGTCATAGGTGCCCTCGTCGAGATCTCCGAAGTAAGACATTTCCCACGAATCAGGCAGTCCGTCCCCGTCGGTATCGTCGGCATAAGCCGGCGTCGTGAAGAAAACGCTCAGGCCCGCCAGACACAGTGCCAGTACAAGCGGATGCTGTCTCTTGACCATCTTACAAATCTCCTTGCACACAAAGGGGAGGTGGAACAACCGGCACTCGACCACACGATGCCGGAACGAGAATGAAGTGGAATCCAACCGCTTGGGCTGGGACGAGAGATTGAGTTCCGAGGAGTCCGCTTTGCGATTCCCCGATGTAGTCATCCGCGCAACTCGATGAGACTCGGATCGAGTACGAAAGATATCGAACTCGAGGTGGCAGACCATCGAAACCTCAACGGCGCACCCTCCGCAGATCACAGATGACAAAAAATGATCAGTCCATGCCACCAACCATCTTCCTCCCGGATCACACACGCACTATCGCGCCCCGACTTCGGGACAACATAAACACTTGAATATGTGTCTGTCAAACCTTTTCCTCCCAAAAAATTCACCCACCCAACGAATAGCGGTACCGGTACAGTTTGACTGGAGGGTGCCCCTGGCAGCTTGCGGCCAGTGCCTTCGTAGGCGGACAAGCCGCCAGTGGCACCCCACCCTTTGAGCTGCGGCAGAGTACTAAGGCTGCTCAAACAGGCAAACCGATGGAGATTGTGAACGTTCCGCCACCTGTAGATGATACGGCTATCGAGCCCCCCAGTAGCATCATCATCTTCTTGCAGAGCGACAGACCCAGCCCGCAATGTTCGCCGGTGGCGCGGCGGGAGGCGTCCCCTCGCCAGAACCGTTCGAATACATGCTCGGTCTGCTCCGGCGTCAGCTCGCTGCCGGTGTTGCTGACGCACAAGGTGATGCGGCCGTTCTCTTCGTGCGATTCGAGGGTCACGCTGCCTCCTTCGTCCGTGTAGGCAACCGCGTTATCGAGCACGTTGTGCAACACAAGTTGGAGCTTGCTACGGTCGGTGGCCAAGTTGCACACCTCCGCCAGTTTCCACTCGACTTGCAGCCCTCGCTCGACTGCCCGTTGGGCCAGTGGCGCCCAACATTCCCTCAGAACCTCGCCCAGTTCCACCGGCTCACAGGCAACCTTCAATTGGTCGGCATCGGCCCGCGCCAGGCCGAGCAGGTTCTCCACCATCTGCTGCATCTGCCTGCTGACCGTCAAACAATCGGTCATCGCCTTTCGATGGGCATCGGCCTCGCGCTGTTGTGACAGGGACACTTCCAGCGTCGATCGCAAACCCGCCAGCGGCGTCCGCAACTCGTGGGCCACGTCGGCGGTAAACGTCTTCTCTCGCTTGAAGGCCGACTCCAACCGCGCGAGCAATTCGTTCAACCGATCGACAATCGGCTGCAACTCGCCGGGAATATCAGCAGGCCGGATGCGCGCCGAGAGATCGGCCTCTCCCACGTTGCCGATCTGCGCAGCCACATCCTCGACCGGCCTGAGGCCGCGCCGGACAAACCAAGCCAGTATCCCAACGGAAGCCAAAATGGCGGCGGCACAGACGCCCACGAGGACAAGGCGAAGCTGAGCGAGCGTGCGGTCGATGTCCGCGGTCTCCCGCCCGACCACAAGCGTGACCGCCACGGGGGCGCCATGGCCCCATTCCGCCTCCTGTCGCGGGGCGAATGTGATCCCGACAAGTCTGCCCCGTCGGCCGTCTGGCAATGTGGCCGCCGTGTGCGTAAGTCTGTCGGGAGCCGTCTCGATGCGCTCAAGATCGGCTTTGCCCAATGATGGAGACCGGGCGAAGACACGGCCGTCAGGCAGCCACACCTCGTAATACTCGGCGTGCTGCGAAGGCCGAAACTCCGGGAGGCTTCTCTCATCAAACTCCAACTCCAACTCGTCGCGATCTTGTTCGACCATCGCCGCCAAGACTCGGGCCTTTGAGCAAAGCGACTCGTCGAACTCGGCCCAGAGCGACCTCCGCATCAGCGCGTACAGCACAACGCTGGAAAGCACCAACACGAGCGCCGTACCAACCGCCGTCCCGGCGAGTAGTCGTCCGCTGAGTGTTCGCATCAGCCCAAGTCCCCCAATACGTAACCCTGGCCGCGTCGCGTATGAATTAGCTTCGGCAGGTCAGGACGTTCGATCTTCTTGCGAAGGTAACCGATGTACACATCAACGACGTTGCTCTCCGTCACCGCGTTGAAATCATAGACGTGCTCCCAGATGTCGGTCCGGGAAACGACTTGCCCACGCCTGAGTGCGAGAAACTGCAACAGAGCATATTCCCTCGCCGTCAACTCAATGACCTTCTCCGCCCGGCGAACGGTCCGCGCACTGGTGTCGATCTCCAGATCCTCGATCCGGATCACCGGGTCCTTGGCTTCGTACTTGCGGCGCACCATCGCGCGAACCCGGGCCAGCAGTTCCTCGAACGCAAAGGGCTTCACTAGGTAGTCATCCGCGCCAAGGTTCAGGCCCTTGACGCGGTCATCCAACGCATCCCTGGCCGTCAGTATCAAAACGGCGGCGGCGTTGCCTGCCTGGCGCAGACGGGAAAGAATCGTGAGCCCGTCGATCTTCGGCAGCATCAAATCGAGCACGATCACGTCGTACTCGTTGGACGTGGCGTACCAGAGCCCCTCTTCGCCCTCGGAGGCTGCGTCGACGGCGAAACCGGCCTCTCGAAGTCCTTGAGTGACCGAATTCCGCACTGGAGCATAATCTTCGACAAGCAGAACGCGCATGGCACCTCGTCACCAGCATGACACCCGACGCGGACAAGTTCAAGCCGCCCGGCCAGTCGCCAGGGAACCCCGCGCTCGACAAGGTCCCCGGGCGACTGTTCCGTTCACATGATCAATCGTCATCTTCGTCGTCGCCGTCGCCATCCTCATCGTGGTCGCCGTCGTCGTCATCATCATCGCGATCGCCATGGACGTGGCCGCTCATCGAGATCAACACCTCGCGTTCCTTACCGTCCACTTTGGCCTCCACCTCATAGATGACAATCATCTTCTTCTCGAACTCGAGCTTCGCTGATTTCGGGAACGCCTTCGCGGCGGCCTCTCGGACGGCTGCGGGCACGTCTCTTGCATCGACGACTTCTTCCAACTCCACGAGAGCGCCGTCAGCCGTCACTTTGGCTTCATGCTCACGACCGTCGACCATCCACTCCGCCTCGTAGAACACGATGTCGCGGACCCTCTCCCGTTCGATCTTGGTGAACCTAGCGCCGTTGGCGTGTTTCAGGAGTGCTTCACGAGCCTTCGCCGGAACCTGATCGATGGCGATCACCTCTTCAGCGTCATCGGCTCCATCCTTTTCCTCGACCTCCCGTCCAAGCAAGGTGCCGTCGATGGCCACTTTGATCTCGATTTCCTTACCACCTGCCATCCACTCAGCTTCGTAGAAGGTCTTGCCGCTACTCGTTTCCTTTTCGATTTCCTTGATAGCCGCACCCTTGGCATCCTTGAGGATGGTCGCCTTGACGGCCGCCGGCACGTCATCGAGTGAGACTTCCTCCTCTACTTCGAGGAGCGTTCCGTCGGTCGCCACTTCGACTTCCACCTCTTTGCCGTCCATGACGATCTTGGCCTCGTAGATTGTCTTGCCTCGTTTAGTCTCACGCTTGATCTCTTTGATGGTCCCGCCTTTGGCCTCCTTGAGGAACGTGGCCTTGACCGCCGCCGGCACCTGGTCGATGGAGACCAGTACTTCATCTTCGTCGTCAAAGGCCCATCCGGTTGCAGCCACCGCGCCCAGCAGGCCGAGTCCCGCCACAATGCAAAGTGTCCATCGTCTCAACATGGTTCAGATCCTCTCTATGGTAGTTCCAGTTCAACGTTTCCGTGGCGCCAAGCATCCGAACCCGGCGACCCACGCCCCCAAAGATAGCGAGGCATGATGAGAGAGGGATGAGAACCCGCAATCTTGAGCAACCTGAGATTCGCAGCGGCGGCCGACGCCCCTGTCAGGCGTTTCCCCCATGCAATTCATGCCCGACGTGGGAGTTAAACACTTCTCGGAATCTTCCAATGCTGGAGATGCGGAACAGCGGAATCGGCGAAGTCTCAAGATCGCCACAAGATTCGCAATTGCACACCAAGGCACAACGGACCGGCAGCGGCGCAAAGAAAACGCCCGACGCAGTATGCACCACGCCGGGCGTTTAATATCAAGTAACAGAGATTGACTCCTGACAGATCGCTCCGTCAGGCGCCGGCACGAGGTGCCGACCGAGATTGTGCTGACCTCGTCGAATCGAGGCCCGAAGGCGCCGACTCGTCTAGGTATCCCCTAGAAAGGAGGT
>CAZTAR010000168.1:0-9596 GCA_964611695.1 uncultured Planctomycetaceae bacterium
CGCTTGACACGCAACGGGCTTTCATAGAAGAGCCGCGCGCGTCAGCAAGCGGTCATCGCCCGAATGTGAGGGCCCTTTAGATGAGCACGCACCCCTCCCTCACGGTCGGGGCTCTGATCAGAGCCGCGCGCGTTAGCAAGCGGTCAGTCCGCAATTGTGAGGGGTGCAGACAAACCGTGATCCCCGTCGGCCACGGGGGGCCGACGCTACAACGAACCAAGCAAGCTCAGCCTGAAGATGGTATTGAAGTTCCCAGCCTAGCAACCATGTGCTACAATGCGAGTCAATTATCCAGAAGAAGCAAAAGAAACACCCGGAGGAGATTGATGGCAGCATCCCACCACAGCAGACACAACATGATCGCAACACTCGTCGCGGCAACCCTGCTTGCCACTTGTAGTGCTACGAACGTGGCACTCGCGCAGTGCACCGCCGGCGAACTCGCCAAGCTGGCGCCCGCCGAAGCCCTGAGTACAGACCGCACCGGCTACTCCGTGGCAGTTTCCGGCAACGTCGCGGTTCTCGGCGCCTACCAGGACGACGACAACGGCAACAACGCCGGCACCGCCTACGTCTACACATTCGAGGGCTCCGACTGGACGATGGTAGCCAAGCTCTCCGCTTCCGACGCCAGCGGAGTGGATTACTTCGGCTATGCTGTCTCGGTTTCCGGTGAGACCATCGTCGTCGGCGCGTACGGCGATGACGACCACGGCAGTACCTCGGGCTCGGCCTACGTCTTCATGAAGCCGCCGGGCGGTTGGGCAGACATGACACAAACCGCCAAGCTCACCGCCTCTGACGGCTCATCTTACGACCGGTTCGGTAGCGCTGTCGCCGTCTCTGGCGATACCGTCGTGGTCGGCGCTTTCTTGAACGACGATGCCGGCGGCAGTTCCGGCTCGGCGTATGTCTATGTCGAACCTGTCGGCGGTTGGGTGGATGCCGAACAGGACGCCAAGCTCACCGCGAGCGACGCGGCGGGCGGCGATGAATTCGGTGGGGCCGTTGCGATCTCCGGAGACACTGTTGTCGTCGGCGCCTACGGGGACGACAACAGCGGGAGTTCTTCCGGTTCCGCTTATCTCTTCGAGAAACCTCTCGGAGGCTGGATTGATACAGCCCAGGAGACCGCCAAGCTCACGGCATCCGACGGATCGGCGAATCACTACTTCGCCCAATCCGTCGCCATCGACGGCGAAGTCGTCCTGATCGGCGCACCACTCGACGACGAAACCGCCTCCAACGCCGGCGCGGCCTATGTTTTCGACCGGCCCGTGGGCGGCTGGGAAGACGCAACTGAAAGCTTCAAGCTCCTCGTCACGGACGGGTTCGCGTATGACGAGTTCGGCACGTCGGTCTCCCTCTCCGGCGACATTGCCGTCATCGGCGCGTTTCACTGCGACATCGAAGCGGAAGAAACGGTCACGGATGCCGGCGCGGCCTATGTCTTTCGCTACGACGGAATCGGTTGGGTCGAAGAAGCAAAGCTCGTCGCCTCTGACGCGGACGATTCAGACGAGTTCGGGTTCGCCGTCGGCGTTTCGGGTTCGATCGCGGTCATCGGAGCTTACCTCGACGACATCGACACGGTCGTGGACGCCGGATCGGCCTACGCCTTCCACGGCCTGTCCGACTGCAACGAGAACACCGTGCTGGACCTCTGCGATATCATCTACGAAACCAGCGACGACCTGGACGGGGACGGCGTGCCTGACGAATGTGGGACGGCGGCGATCGGCGACATGGACTGCTCGGGCTTCTTCGACATCGATGATGTCGTGCCGTTCGTCATGGTGCTCGTCGGCGAGCCGCCCTTCGCGGATTACTACAATCTGTATGAGGGATGCGACCACCTGAACGGCGACATGAACGGCAATCAGACCGTGGACGGCGACGACATCCAGGCGTTCGTCGAATTGCTGGTAATGTGAACGTCGGAAGCCACGCGAACCGCAGCCGAGCGCAATCGCGTAGCGTCGGCCCCCCGTGGCCGACGGGGATGACCGGTTGGCTTGCACCCGACCAAGTTAAACGCTGACCGCTTGCTGACGCGCTCGGCTCTGATCGCCGCCGCCACGGCGGTGGATTCACGGGCGAGACGCCCGTGCCACAATCACAGGCAAGCGTGAATTGCGCTACCCCTTGGCGAATTCGCGTTCGAGCTTCTCCGCCAACCGGCGATACTCCCGGTTGCGTTCCTTGTTTGGATTGAGTTCAGTGACGCGTTTCAGTTTGGAGCGGGCCACACTCCAGTTTTTCGCATCAATGGCGGCCTCAGCCTCTTTCATGAGGTCATTGATCCGCTCTTCCATGGGACGAGCGTCGGCGACCGTTTCTTCCGTCACGTAGGTGGCCACGAACCGCACCAGATAAACGCTTCCGACGGCGCCAGCGCAGAAAAAGGCCGCGATTACCAGGTACTTGCAGAGCAGGTTGCCTTTGATCGCCCCACAGGCGTCACTCAGCTTCGTGAAGATCGTGACCTTGCGTTTCACCGTGCCGGCCAATACCCGTTTCTGCGTTTTCTTCTTGGCGTCCTTGCCGGTCAACTGATCGTAGCTCTGGATAACCTTGTTCTGCTCTTCCCGGTAGGCGGCTTTCTCCTCTTCGCTTTGCAGCTTCGCGTTCTGGACCTTCTCGAACTTCAGGAGGGCCTTCTTCCGCGCGGCCTTCGACAAGACTGGGGGCCCCTTGGCTCCACCCTTGGCACCACCCTTGCCAGGCCCCCCGGGAATGCGCAGCGGCTTCTGACAGGCGGGACACCGCACGGTCTTGCCCGCGAGTTGGTCCTTGACCTTGATCTTCTTGCCGCATGTACATCCTGCCGCGATCGCCATACCTCGCACCTATTAATGCGACAATGCGCAGGCACATTGTCGTACCATCGGAACACCTCACTCCACCGCGGACACCCGCCCCACCGCGGCCCTCTAGATTATTCAGGCTCACAGGGCTGATTGCAAGATCCTCGACCCGGCCTGGATTATCGCACACGCAGCCTTCTTGACCCCCGTCCACCATCGCTTACCATCCGTGCATGCAGGACGGAAGGAATATTATCGCGCCTCCCAATCAGTCCGAGAAGATCGGCGCTACCGGTCCGATACGACATGCGGCACTTGGCGAAAAACCATCGCCCCCCTCTTGCCGACGTGCAATGACCCTGGTCGAGATGGCCATTGTCGTCATCGCGGTTGGGGTCGGTTTGTTCCTGCTCGTGGGTTGGACGAACTCCCTCCGGCAGGCCGCCAAGCATGACTTGGCACTCCGCATGCTCGCCGACCTGGATGTCGCGCTCTCTCGATACTACCGTTCCACCGGCTGCACCCCAACCTCCTACGGACCCGACTCGGCCATTAATGCCACGGTCGACCTGCTCGACCACGACAAGACGCGGCCCATCCTTGAAGCCTTTCCGGATTCCGTGTGGCAAGGCCCGGGCCGACGTAACCTTGTCGATCCGTGGGGAACACCTCTGCAATACTTCGCCAGCGGACAGAACTCCGACTATGTCAAGGCAAACAACGACCGTCCGGTGTTCGTCTCGGCCGGCCCTGATTGCGGCTTCGGCGATGTTTACATCACTGAACTAGGCGACAACCTCCGAAGCGATGATCCGGGCGTCGAGGGTTTTCGACTTTACCACGTCATGCGCGACGCACTCATGGAACAGGAGCAAGAAGATGCCGAAGAAAACGATTGATCAGGTCGATGTCAACGGTCATCGCGTCCTGATGCGCGTGGACTTCAATGTCCCCATCAAGGGCGGAAACATCTCGGACGACAGTCGAATCGTCAAAGCGTTGGAATCGATCAAGTCCGTGATCGAACGAAACGGCAAGCTCATCCTGATGAGTCACCTGGGAAGGCCGTCCGGCAAGGGGTATGAGCCCGACTTCACCCTTCGGCCCGTGGCCGACCATCTGGCCAAGGTCCTCGGCAAACCTGTCGCCTTTGTCGAAGATTGCGTCGGAACCGATGCAGACAAGGCCGTGGCTTCGCTCCCCCCCGGCGGCGTGCTCCTGCTGGAGAATCTCCGGTTCCATGCGGCGGAGAAGTTGATCGACAAGGCGAAGAAGAACCCGGACAAGAAACCCACGCCAGAGCAGAAGGCGGAGATCGATGCTTTCGCGACGGCTCTGGCGAAACACGCCGATTGCTATTGCAACAACGCGTTCGGCACCTGCCACCGCCAGCACGTCAGCATGTACGATGTGCCGATGAAGCTCGGCGCAGGGCGGCGTGTCTGCGGCCATCTTGTCCAGAAAGAGCTTCAGTTCCTGGGCGATGCCCTCTCGAATCCCGCCCGTCCTTTCGTCGCGATCCTGGGCGGCGCGAAGGTCAGTGACAAAATCGGGGTCATCGAAAACTTACTCCCCAAGGTGGATGCGATCCTCATCGGCGGCGCGATGGCCTACACCTTCCTGGCGGCTCAGGGCGTCGGCATCGGCAGCAGCAGGCACGAAAGCGACAAGCTCGATCTTGCGAGGAACCTGCTCGACAAGGCCCAAAGCAAGATCCGCCTGCCGATCGACAGTGTTTGTGCCGACAAGATCGAAGCCGGCGGTACACCGCAAACGGCCTCCGGCGACATCCCCGACGGCCTGCTCGGCCTCGACATCGGCCCCGCCACGATCGCCGCCTACGCGGAGGTCCTACACACCGCCAAAACGATCGTCTGGAACGGTCCCATGGGTGTTTTTGAAACGCCACCCTTCGACACGGGAACGATGGCAATCGCGAAAACCCTGGCGGAAGTCACAGACGGGGGCGCGACGTCTATCATCGGTGGCGGCGATTCGGCTGCGGCAGTGGAGGTCGCGGGCCTAGCCAACCGAATGACCCACATCTCCACCGGCGGTGGCGCGAGCCTGGAGTTCCTAGAAGGCAAGCCATTTGCTACGATAGAGCTACTCGACGAGGCATTACGTCCAGCCGTCGTCTGAAACAGGCCGGCAACTGCCGAGGAACTAACCCGTATGCCGAGGCTGATCCTCATACACGCCGCACAGACCGATTGGCAGGCCCAGGGCCGGCTCGCCGGTGATACCGACTTATCTTTGAACGAGATCGGCCGCCGACAAGCCGTCGCGGACAGCCAGTCCATCGAAGCCTATGCGCCCGCCGCAGTCCACTGCGGACCCGAGGAAGCGACGAAAGAGACTGCCACACTCCTCGCCCGCGAGTTGAGCATCAAGGCCAAAACGCTCAAGGACCTGCGAGAGATGGACCTCGGCCATTGGGAAGGCCTCACCGTAGAGGAGTTCCGCAAGCGCTTCGCGAAGATCTACAAACAGTGGCGACAGGAACCCATGGCGATCGAACCGCCCGAAGGCGAAGCCGTCTCGGAAGTTGCCGACCGCCTGCTCAAAGGCGTGCGAAAGATCGCCAAGAAGCACGAGGGAGAAGCGATCGTCCTGACGCTGGGCCAATTCGCCAACGCTATTCTCCGTTGCGAGCTTGACGATTCGAACTACGAGCACTTCTGGAAATACGTGGACGCCTGCGACCGTTGGCATGTCTTCGACTGGCAGGACCGCCAGAAGGATGATGCCGGCGCTGTTCAGAAAAATGCGTAGCGGCCGGCGCCTTTGGTAACCCCTGGCCCCTCCACCCCTTTCGGCAGGACTTGCTCCCAACTCCGCCACGGCTCGCCGAGATGAAACAACATGCAAGGGCCGATTCGCTCCTGTCCGCCGTAGTTCTCTCGCAACCACCGTTTCAAAAGTGCAAGCTGCCGTCCTTCTTCCCACGCGTGTTGATCGTCCGGCGCCTCTGATAACGAGAAGCCCGCCGCGGGGACGCCCACTTGGAGTTTTCCCGTCTCGTCTACGCTCACGTCCAATGGTGTCCAATCGACGATCACTTCCGGCGGGTCGGCGGCCAACCTGCGCAGCAACTCCGGCATGGGTGGACTCAGCCGATATATCTGCCGTTTGAAGATCGTGTCCGCGTTCGACGATTCCAGAGGCGTCACCCGTTGGGCGTAGAACGACAAGGCATGATCCGGCGGCCACAACATGACTGTGGCATCGGGCGACGAATGTTGTTGCACGATCCGCACGAGTGCCGAAAGACGGTCCCGCCGGTAATCGTACGCCGCGCGGTACTCGTAATTCCGGTCAAAGGTAAACCGCAGGTGGTCCTCGTGTGGTGAGAGCCCCAGCACGATGGTCAGCATCGCGGTCGTGGACCAAAATCGCTCGCCGCGAAGACGAAGCGTCTGATCGAAGAACCAGGCGGAGAGAACCGCCGCTGCAGGCGCGGCCTGCAAGAGATAATGCCCGTACCCGAAGGGGGCGACGGCAAAGCAAGCGGTCGTCAAGAACCAGAAAAGCACGATGACGGTCAACTTCCGATCGATGTTCGAGTCTTTGCCGGAGACCGACGCGTCCACAACCCTTCGCCGTCGAAGGTAGTACACGGCTCCGACGATCGCAGGCCCAAAGAGGATCGCCACGATATACAGTGTGGACCCGACCGCCGACCAGTGCGCTGACTGCGAGAGTCGCGACCGCTCCAGACCTTCCGAGCCCGCGCGAACTAGGTCGTAGCACACGACTTGTTCCCAGAAGCCCGCCAGGATGCCCGTCGCCCACATCCATGCCAAGATCGGCAGCCAGACGATGGCCACACCACCGGCGAGCAACCCAACCCGTCTGCCGATGGCCCTCACAGGTTCGCGCCGCCACAGTCCTCCAACAACGAGCGTAAGCACCGCGGCGACCAGGAACATTATGCCCGTCTGCTTGAACAGCCCGGCCATTCCGCAGCACGCCCCCGCCGCCAGCAGATTAAGGTTAAATACGGCCTGATTCCCGCCCGCAACGGGAGTGTGGCACAGGCGTCCCGCTTGTGATCCCACCGGCGAGACGCCGGCGCCACAAGTTCTTTGGGAAGTTGCGCAAACCCCTGCTAACGAGGGCGATCCAACTCGCCCGGCGACCATCGCACGAAGCAAAAACCAGCAGGCAAGCAATTCGAACAGCGCCACAAACTTCTCGACATTGTCTCCCCAATCCGCGAGCACACGGTGACAGAACACGACGCTCAACAGCATCACCGCCCCGGCCGCCGCTGCGCGAGACGCGAAACGCCGCGCGACCGCAAAGGTCAGGCCGAACACTGCCAGGCTCACAACACCATCCAACCAGAGCAAGGCCCAGTCACCGCCTCTGCCAAACAGCCACTCGACGGCCGCGAAGACATAATAGATTCCTGGCGGCTTGCTCTCCCAAAGATCCGCGTAGAGCTTGGCGCCATCGAGAAGCCGGCCACCGATATAAGCCCACATCCCGGTGTCGGTCTGAAGTGGAATATCTGACCAGCTCAACCGCGTCGCAATCACGTGGACAACCGCCACGGCAGCGAACGCCCATGCGATAATGGACCCGCGCCGTGAAGTTACCGCGACGTCAACTTCGCCATCGCCGCCTCTGAGCGCAACCCCGTCAGAAGGTCTGCCGGCGTTCTCCCCCGATTGGTTCTCCTTCTTCCGTCGTGCGTTCACGCCCGCATTGTAGCGTCGGCACTGCGTGGAAAGAACAGGCGGATCCCCCAGCCCTTCGATCAAGGGACAACTGCCGGGTGTCACTCGCCAGGCGTTGAAGACGCTCGGCGACTTGGCGGAGGCCGGGACACGGTGGAGCATGGCTCGGCACTCAATCTCCCCGTACACTCCGCCCTATGATGCAACCCCCTGATGCGACCATCGAACAGGCCCTCGACGAATTTCAGAGATATTTCGACGCACCCGCGCGATCCTGTGGTGTCGCGCCAGGAAGGGTCGAAATCCTGGGCAACCACACCGACTACAACGGGGGCGCGGTCCTTACTGCCGCGATCGATCGATACGTCGTTGCCGTCGGCCGTCCGATTGACGAACCGAGAATCCGAGTCAGATCCACTCATCACCAGGAAACGGCCTCGTTTCCTTTGGATTCCCTGTCGCCGGAGCCTGACGCAAGCTGGCCGACCTATGTCAAGTCTGTCTTCGCTGTCTTGAAAAAAGCAGGGGTGACGCTTGGAGGTGTGGAGTTGGCGATTGCCGGCAACCTCCCGCTTGGTACAGGCCTGAGCAGTTCCGCCGCCTTGGAATCGGCGATTGCCATGCTCGTACTGGAACTGTCCGCCCATTCGATCGACCGCCTGGAATTGGCCAAGGCCCTTCAACAAGGCGAGCACGAATTCGCCGGCGTCCACTGCGGCTTGCTCGACCAGTTCTCCGTGCTGTTCGGCAAGGCGAACCATGTTATCCGCCTCGATTGTGCCACGTGTAAACATGAAGTTCTGCCACTTGGGCCTGGCGCACCGGCGATCGTGATATGTGATTCGAGGATGCCTCGGTCTCTCGGGCGAAACGCGCCGTACAACTTGCGACGCCGCGAGTGCGAACAGGCCACCGCGTTGCTTCGCTCTTTATTGGGCAGGCCGATCTCCTACTTGTGCGAAGTCGGCCTTGACGAATTGCGGGCATTGGAGGAAGAGCTGCCGGAGCCCCTCTTCTCTCGCGCGGTCCACGTCATCACAGAGCACAAACGTGTACTCGCTGCCTCAGAGCATTTACGGAGGGGGAACCCGTTGGCTGTTGCACGCCTGCTCATTGCATCCCACGAAAGCTCACGCCGCCAATTCGAGAACAGCACCCCCGCGCTTGATCGGTTGTGCGAAGTTGCCTCACGCCAACCCGGTTTCCTCGGAGCCAGGCTCTCCGGCGGTGGATGGGGCGGTGCGGCGCTCGCTCTGGTCGAGCCGGAGTTGGCCGACGCCTTCGTCGCTGGAATGACCCATGACGCGCGACCGACCGCCGAGTTTCCGGAACCGGAGATGTTTATCTGTCAGGCCACAGACGGGGCTACGAGACAACGGGTGTAACACATTGGAAGACCAACACGGGACGGCCATGCATCACAGCCTGAGCGATACAAGGTGGATACTAAGAATGAGAATGGCGACTATGCTATCAAGGCAGGTTAGTCCATAATCCTTGCATCAGGAACGGTTTGTGATATCGCCAATGGCAAACTGGCTTGTGGCCGCTATAATGCCGATACTTGCGGAATACCGAATTACACGGTATACTTGTGTAAAGACCAGACGTCCTGTGCAATAATTCATCCCTTGGCAGTAAGCGCCCCCCTGCAAAAATCGCGGGGTGGCCCAACCCAAGGGATTTTTTATGCGCACAGCAGTCTTAATCGATGGCGGCTTTTTCCTGAAGCGGTATCACCGGCTTGCGGGCTCCCAGCCGCCGGTGAGGGCGGCCAAACGGCTGCATTGGATGTGCCTCGAACACCTGAAGTTAGGGGTTGCAAGCGGCAGTCCCCCGAACGATCTGTATCGAATTTTCTATTATGATTGCCCACCGCTGGACAAAAAAGCGCATAACCCTGTCACCAAGAAGGCGATCGATTTTTCACAGACTCCTCTTGCAGCGTGGCGACTTCAGTTCCTTGAAGAACTGAAGAAACTACGCAAGGTCGCCATCAGACTTGGCTACCTGAACGACCGGCAAGGCCGCTGGACGCTTCACAAAAATACGTAACTGTTTACCGTCGTGCGAGGGTTTCATGACGAGTCGGTGAGGACGGCCG
>CAZTAR010000169.1:0-9548 GCA_964611695.1 uncultured Planctomycetaceae bacterium
CGGCGTCGTCGAGGTGAATGCAGTGTACGCAGATGCTCTTCTCGCCCAGGACGCCGGCGTCCGCCAGTCGATGCACGACGCGCTTGCCGTACTTCGCCAGCGAATCCTCCGGGTCGAACCGCGACTCCGAAGTGTGAATATGGAAGCCCGTCTCCAGCCCGCGCGACGCCTCCACCGCCCGGGCGAGCGTCTCTTCGCCGATCGTCATCGACGCGTGCAGGCCGAACAACGCTGAACGCATCGCATCCGGCCGCTCCCTGCACGACTTGATGAACAAAACGTTCTCCTCGATTCCCTGCCGCGCGACGTCGGGCCCGTCACGGTCCGACAGTTCATAACAAAGGCAACTCCGCACGCCGACCTCGGTCGCCGCCTTCGCAATCGTGGCGAGACTCCCGCGAACCGCCGAAGGCGAAGCATGATGATCGATGATCGTCGTCGTGCCCGCCCGCAAACACCGGCACAGCGGCGTTAGTGCGCTGTACCGCACGTCGTCCAGGGTGAGCGCCTTGTCCAGCCGCCACCAGAGCCGCTCCAGAATCTCGACAAAGTTCGCCGGCGGTTCATCCTTGATCGAGATGCCACAAGCGTATGTGCTATACAGATGCATATGCGCGTTGATAAAGCCCGGCATGATGACGCCGCCCCCGGCATCGATCATCTTCGCGCCGCCAGCGGCAACATCGCCTCGCGACCCCACCTTCTCGATCATGTTGCCGTCGATCAGAACCGCGCCGTCTCCAATCACGCGCAGCGGCTCTCCCAACGTGATGACCGTTCCGTTCGTAATAACTGTCTTGTCGTTCATCGTCTGTCTTATCCTTCGCAGTCTGTGATTGTGAGGACCGCCGTACGTGTCTAGCGTTGAGACGGGGTGGCATGGGTAACGAGTGGGGCATCCCGCAGGGTGGCCCACTCATTACCCGTGAGAACCGCTCAGGGCATCCCCACGGGCAAGCTCCGTCCCGACTCGCCAAGACTCCGCTCACCCATGCCACCCCGACGCAAAGGACCCCGCGCTTGGGGCTCGGATCAGACCGCTCGCTCGGCGTCTGGTGCCACTGGCGGCTTGACCGCCAGTGCCGTCTCAGCGTCACTCATCTTCCGATTCCGCCGCGTTGTCGCCTTCGCCCGCACCCGCTGCTCCCAAATGCTTCTCAAACCAGGCCAAGTCCCACTCCATCTTCGCCAGCCGGTCCTTGTACTTGGTCAGCCCATGCCCCGCCCCGGGATAGACAACCAGTTCGGATTCCACGCCCACGTAGTACTTTAGTGCGCGATACAGCCCCTTGCTATGCGCGGGCGGACAGCGCGGATCACTTCCGCCGACATGCACAATCGTCGGCGTAGTCACTTTGTCCAACGCATATGCCGGCGACGAATGGCGATACGAATCCGGCGCCTCCCAGGGCAAACCCTGCATGAAGTTGATCACATGCCCCGGCGTATCCTCGGAAGCCCATTGAAGCACCATATCCAGGATGCCCGCCCCGCTGCTGGCCGCCTTGAAACGTGTCGTCTGCGTAATCAGGCAATTCGTCAGGAAACCCCCGTTGCTCCAGCCCATCACCCCCAGCCGATCAGGATCCGCAATGCCCCGCTCCACCATCGCGTCCACGCCGGCAAGAATGTCCTTCACCTCGATGTCGTTCTCACGCCCCACCAGACCTGTCAGGAACTTGTCGCCGTAGCCGGTTGAGCCGCGGTAGTTAGGACTGAGCAGTGCATAACCCTTCGCCGCCATCAGCGTCCGGCCATAAATCCATAACCGCATTCGGTACATGGTCGCTGCCGTCGGACCACCGTGCAACTCCACAACCATCGGCAACGGCCCCTTGTCCGGTGTGTAATCCGGCGGCAATTCGAGAATGCCCTCCACCTCGGTCCCATCCGGCGCTTTCCACTGCACCAGCGAAATCCGCGGCAGCTTCCACGTGGCGATTTGCGGATTCACATCCGTCAGCCGTGCCCACTTTCCATTCTTCGCATCGCGAACGGAACTCGCCAGATAGATATCCCGCCCACTCTGAATATCACTCTTCACAACCACCAATCCCCGACCATCCTCTGAGAAACAGTAATTGTGAATCACGAAATCGCCCGGTGTCATCTCGCCGGCACTCTCAACCTGCCGCTTACCAGGCGCCACCTTGGTAAAGCCGTAAATCCGCTGCCGCGCGTGGTCCTCAGCCGTAAACGCCAGATCAGAACTCCCCGGCACCCAATGCAGATTGCCCGTTACCGTCACCTCACGGGGCCGGTCGAGCATCCACGGCTCCACGCCCTCCCCGTGACAATTGGCAACGTAGATTTCCCCGGGATAGCCGTCGAAATCGACCGTCCACGCCAGCATCTTCCCATCCGACGAACACGCGAGATTCCCCACCCAACCAAACGGCGACGGATGGCCCTCACGCCAGCCGTCCTTCGTCACAATCCGCGTCTCTCCCGAGGCGATGTCAAACACATCCACACGCGACCAGCCTTCATTCGTCATCAGCGTATCGTCAGGCGTCGTGATCATCGCGATCGCGCTCTCGTCCGGCAGAACCGAGAACTCCCGAATCACCCGCTTCTCATCGACGAGCTTCTTCGCTCGCCAACTCTCCAAGTCGAGTTTCCATAGCTGGGTGTACTCCACCACCCCGTGGCCGTATTCGAGATGCTTGTGTTTCTTCCGCAGTTTCTTGAACTCGTCGCCGTATTGCTCATCTGAAACGGCGTAGTACAACGTCCGCCCGTCCTTCGACAGCTCAAACTCGCCGATCCCATCCTTGACCCGCGTCACTGGAAAGAGATCGCCCCCACACGGCGACACCCGCCACACCTGGCGCTTGCCGTCGTAGGGCGGGTGCTTTTCGCCCGCGCGCTTGTGACCGCCGGCGAAGTAAATGTATCGCCCATCCGGACTCCAGGTCGGCCCACCTGCAGAGGCAGTGTCGAATGTCAGCCGTTGCCGCTGCTTTGTTTCGCACTCGACGACCCAAAGATCGATATTCCGCTTGTCCGCCTCTTTGTCCCACCGCATTTCCGTATAGGCAACGTACTGCCCATCCGGCGAAACCTCGCATGCACCAACCGTCGCCAGCGAAAAGTAATCCTCCGGCACAATATCATGATCTCGAACAGGCGGCTCCGCCCTCACTACGTTCGCGGACAGCAACAAAGCAAAGACAAACGCCCCCACGGCCAACACCGCACTACCGCAAAAACTTCTCATCCTTCGCACGATTCAATCTCCGATTCACTTTCCCCAAGCCACGGATTCGTTCCCAAGCCCATCAATCCTCAACCAGCTAACAGCTAAAAGCTGTTGGCTGTTAGTTATTTGCTTTTAGCTATCGAATACCATTTCAATCGCGTCCGCAGGGCACACAGTGACACACAGCCGACACCCCGGGCATCGCTCCTTGTCCGTCTCCGGCAACCGACCCGATTCCGCCAGCTTGATCGCCTGATGCCCCCCGTCGCGACACGCGATATAGCACAGGTCGCACTTCACACACCGTTCTTCAATCACATGAGAAACAACCTTGCGATCCCGCGAAAGCTCGTTGTGCCCGACGATCTTCTCCAGACCCCGACCAATCAACTCCGCCGGTCGACCAATCCCCTTCTCCTCGAGATAAAACGCCAGGCCGTCCTGCAAGTCCTCGATGATGTCGAATCCGTAGTGCATCACCGCCGTGCAGAACTGCACCGTCGTCGCCCCGACGAGCATCATCTCCACCGCGTCGCGCCACGTCACCGGCCCGCCCGTAGCAGTAATCGGAATATCCACATGCTTGGCGATCTCCGCCAGCGTCCGCAGTGTCAACGGCTTGATCGCCGGTCCCGACATCCCGCTATAAGTGCTCTTGCCCTGCACGTTTGGATACGGCACGAACGTATCCACGTCCACGCCCATCAAGGAGGGAATCGTGTTCGCCGCGCAGATCGCATCCGCCCCGCCGCGCTTCACCGCCTCGGCCACGCGAACAATGCTCGTCACCTGCGGCGTTATTTTGATCACGACAGGGCACCGCGAAGCCGCCTCCTTCACCCAACCCGCAACCCGCTCCGTCGCATCGATGCTCTGAGCAAGCATCGCGCCAGGCTCTTCGCCCATGCTCCCCTGTGGACAAGAGAAGCTGCACTCGATGATGTCGACGCCCGCCCCCTCCAACCGTCTCACGAGTTCCTGCCACTCCTCCTTCTTCGAGCCCATGATGCTCACCGCGACAACCCGGTCCGGATACTCTCGCTTCAACGTCTCTGCCCGCTTCTCGACAACGTCGATGTGGTGCTCAGAGATCAGATCAATATTCCCAAGCGCCATGACTCGCTTCCCAGCGTAGTGCGACGCACTCATCATGGGATACACGAGATCGACCCGCTCAGTCTCCACTGAGGTCGTCTTGAGCACCGCCCCACCCCAGCCCGCCTCATACGCAGCCCGAACCATATCCAGATCATCACTCGGCGGCGCTGCGGACAACAAAAACGGATTGGGAAAATGAACGCCGCAAAAGTCGATCGACAAATCACTGTTGTGTGTAATCATGATTCCACCCTCCCGAGGAATGCCGCGATCGCCTGTCCGGCCCGCTTGCCCTCAGCTACAGCCTTCACAATCGTCGTGCCGCCACCCCCGACAACGTCACCTCCCGCAAACACCCCCTCCCGCGATGTCGCGCCAGTCTTCGGGTTGGCCAGAATCCGGCCCGACTTGTCAAACGTCACCCCCGGCAAGGCCTCGCGCAAACCCGCGACCGGCCGCGAGCCGATCGCGAACACAACCATCTCCGCCGGCAACCAATATTCAGTCTCTTTAATCCGCTCCGCGTTGGCCGGCACAAACCGATCAGGCTCCTTCCACCGAATCCGCGCCAGCCGCAGACCCGTCACCTTCCCCTTCTCACCGGTAATTTCCAATGGCATCGAACGCGTGTGAAATCGCACACCCAATTCACACACCTCGCTCAACTCCGCATGATAGGCTGGCATTTCACGCGGTGACTCCAGGCAAACCATATCGATCTCTTCCGCCCCCAACGCGTGCGCCGCGCTCGCCACGTCCATCGCCACGCTGCCGCCGCCGATCACAATCACCGACTTCGCAACGACCGGCCGATCCCCCTCTCCCAGGTGATGCGCCGAGTTCGCGCCCAACAGCTTCCGCCAATGCATCACCCCCGCCAGTTTCTCACCGCGAATCCCCGGCGTTGCCGCATCCGCCAGCCCCATCGAGATGTACACCGCATCGAACTCCCCGGCCAGCAGATCATCCAGCCTGCGCCCCGGCCCCAGCGCGGCCCCTGTCTGAATCTCCACACCCAACGATTGGATATGCGCGACTTCCCCCGCAACGAGTTCCTGAGGAACTCGATCTCCCGGCACACCATACGTGCAAATTCCCCCCGGCAACTTCTCCTTCTCAAAAACAGTCACCCCACACCCCTGCCGAGCCAGTTCCGCCGCCGCGGCCAGTCCCGAAGGCCCCGCCCCAATGACAGCCACGCGCTTTCCATTCGCAGGTGGAGCCTTCATCGTCCAATCGGATTCCAGCGCCCTCATTGCCGCATAGTGCTGCAACTGCCCGATCGCAATCGGCGTGCTAAGCTCGGTGCTCGTACAAGCTCCGACGCACAGCTCATCCACCGGGCACGCAATGCCGCACACACCCGCCAACACATTCCGATCACGGATCAAGTTGATCGCCCGACGGGGAGAATCAAACCGGATCGCCCGAATGAAGTGCTTCACAGGCACCTCCGCCGGACACGCTGCCACACAAGGCGGATCCTCGCACATCAAACAGCGAGAAGCCTCCATCTTCGCCTGCGCATCCGTCAAAACACGGACGGCCGAACATTCTAAATCACGCATTGCCTTCCCTCGTATTCACAACCTCGCCCCAAGGATCAGAGCCGCACCCGTGAGGAAGCGGTCCCCACCTGTAGCGTCGGCCCCCCGTGGCCGACGGGGAACAAAAATAAACCCCCGAAACAACAAAAGAAGAAGAACAAGTTAAGCAATAAGAACCACCGCAAATGATAAACGAATACACAAAAAAGCGGTGCTGGTATCATTTGAGTGCCACTGGCGGCTCGTCCGCCAGTGCATATGACAACATGGGCCCGCCCAAAACCGGAGGAACGCCACGCATGACTCAACAGCATCTCGACTGGAACGACATCGCCCACCTGATCAAGGACTGGCCCGGCGAGTTGTGCGACCTGGCATTGGAACTACGAGACTTCGTCCTGGAGACCGCCCCCGACCTGGCCGAAACAATCTCCTTCAACGCCCTCTGCTACCACAAGCCCGGCCGGCCCTACGGCGTCATCGGCGGAAACGTCTGCCTGATCGCCCCGCGCGGCGACCGCCTTTACCTCGCCTTCATCCACGGCGCCGCCCTCCCCGACCCCGACAGCCTCCTCAAGGGCAAAGGCAAGGCCAAACGCCACATCGAACTCCGCACCCACCACGACATCCGCCGCCAAGCGTTCAAGAAACTAATCCGCGCCGCAATCGACCTCACCCCCGAAGCCGAGTGACGATCCGCATAGAGCATGAGTGCTCCGGCGCTGGGTGCCACTGGCAGCTTGCCTGCCAGTGCAAATGCCGCTATCTTGCACCTTCATGATATGAATCCTCCTGTTCAACACAGAAAACGTGTCAAGCACCACGATGAACCGGGCGAGGGGCGTGAGATCACCTTCTCATGCTACAAGCGACTCCCTCTGCTGGACGACGATCAAAGATGCGAGCATCTGGCTGTCGCAATCGATCGGGCCTAAGACCGATACGGATTCTCGTTATTGGCCTTCGTCTTCATGCCGGAACACGTGCATCTGATCGTGTTTCCAGAAAGACTGGGAGCCATTGGCGGAACTGGTGCCACTGGCAGCTTGCCTGCCAGTGCCAACTCCGGCCCTCCCCCCAAACCAACCGCCCGTGTCTCCGATCTTCTGTACGCAATCAAGCGGCCGACCTCCTACCGCATCAAGCAGGACCTGCTTGCCTCAGGAGATCCACTGATTCAGAAGCTCACAATCCGGGAGCGACCTGGCAAGACAACGTTCCGGTTCTGGCAAGAGGGATCAGGCTACGATCGGAACATCCTCGATCACGCGTTGTTGAAGAAGATGATTGACTACGTCCACCTGAACCCTGTTCGACGCGGCCTGGTCGATCATCCCGGCGAATGGAAGTGGTCAAGCTGGCGGCACTACACGGGGGAGTCGGGCCCGATGGATGCCGGTTTGCCGAGGATTAATGTGTTGGAGTAATGTAAGCGGTGCCACTGGCGGCTTGCCCGCCAGTGCTTCGCGTGAAACTGCAGAGTCAGACAGGCAGCACGTTGCGTACTGGCTTCAGCGGCCATAATGAACGGAGGATGTTCACATGAACACGGAAAACGCGAAGAAAGCCGAGCTTAGCCCCATTGAAGTAGAGGTCGTTCGGCTGAAGGCCACACAAGAGCTTATCGATTTGATGGTCAATCCCAGCCTTTGCGTTCTCAAAGGAACTGATCCAGAATCCGAAGTCCAATTCAAATCCAGCACTCACATGTCTTTGTTCAACATAGTTCTCGTCGATTTCCTCTCTTGCACCGCCAAGAAATCGATCGTACCTCAAGAATCGTACCTCCAAGGCCTGAGGATCATCTGCAAATATCCAAGTTTCAACGTCGATAGATCGGTGGACGGTCTCAGTGAAGCCGTTCATGCATTCACTCGGTGGCTTGAAGAGGAGGTCACCGTTGAGAACGTCTGGCTACCGTCGATCAGCCGGGAAACGACCCTTCGGCTTCCCAGATTCAAGTTCCTCAAGATGTGTGGAAACACCTGCAAGCACAACTTCCTGAGGCTGACGGAGGTCGCGAAGGACTTGACGAAGGTCCTTAGCGAAGATGGAGTCGAGATTGGGCAGGCCGATGCACTACTCGTGCTGGGTGATTTCCATGATCGTTTTCACAGAGATATCCTCGGTTACCACGCAAGCACGATTTCGGAGTTCTTGAACAACCTCCGGTGGGGCATTCATGACTACCTGCAGCCTGAGCTACGTCGGGCCGAAGAAATTGAAAGAGGTGATCCGCGAAAGTATCGATACGAGGCCCCACCGGAAGTCACAAGCACGTTTGCACAGAGCTGTTATTGCGAGCTGATGAACGAAGTAAGCCATCCTCCATGTATGCGGAGGTTCACGGTGACGAGATGGCTGAAGTTGAGGTACTGAGGCTGACCTGAAGTCCGCAATTGCACCAGGGAGTGTTGTGGACGGCTAAGCACTGGCAGGCAAGCTGCCAGTGGAACCCACACGAAGCCCCACACGGGCCGGTGCCACTGGCGGCTTGTCCGCCAGTGCTCCACAACCGATCTTGTTCACTATCCTACCCCCTCTCCCACACACGCTCATTCCCTGTTATACTTTCCCAACATCTCGACCGCAGTCTCGGGCCGCGAGGCCGCCCATTCGATGCGCCGCTCGTTCGACATCCTTCTGGAGGACACAGCCGTGACAACCGCCAACAACGACCCATTCGGAGCAAGAGCAACCCTCGAAACCAACGCCGGTAAAGTAGGCCTCTGCCGACTGCGGAAGCTGGCCGATGACGGCATCGCCAGTCTTGACCGGCTGCCGTTCAGTATTCGCATCCTTCTTGAAAACGTCCTGCGTCACGCCGGCGGGGGCATCGTCACGCCGGACGACGTTACCGCCCTGGCCGCGTGGAATGCGAAAGAACCTGCCAAGCGGGAGTTGCCCTACACACCAGCGCGGGTCATCCTGCAGGACTTCACCGGCGTCCCCGCGGTCGTCGATCTCGCGGCGATGCGGTCGGCGATGGTGCGGCTGGGCGGCGATCCCGACAAGATCAACCCGCTCGTGCCGGTCGATCTGATCATCGACCACTCCGTCCAGGTGGACCGATTCGGCTCGGCCGACGCACTCAGTGCGAACGAGGACATCGAGTTCGAGCGGAACCGCCAACGGTACGAGTTCCTCCGCTGGGGGCAGAAGGCGTTCAACAGGTTCCGCGTCGTCCCGCCGGCGACCGGCATCATCCACCAGGTGAACCTCGAATACCTCGCCAAGGTCGTCATGACGCGCAAGGAGGGTGCCACGACGATGGCACTACCGGACACGCTCGTCGGCACGGACAGCCACACGACGATGATCAACGGGATCGGTGTCCTCGGCTGGGGCGTCGGCGGGATCGAGGCGGAAGCCTGCATGTTGGGCCAGCCTGTGTACATGCTCACGCCCGAGGTCGTCGGGTTCAAACTCAGCGGTACGCTGCCGGAAGGCGCGACCGCCACGGACCTCGTCCTCACCGTCGTCCAGATGCTCCGCGCCAAGGGCGTCGTGGGCAAGTTCGTCGAGTTCTACGGCGAGGGCCTGACCACGCTCAGCCTGCCCGATCGGGCCACCCTCGCCAACATGGGGCCGGAGTACGGCGCGACGATGGGCTTCTTCCCGGTCGACGACGAAACGCTCGACTTCCTCCGCCGCACGGGCCGCACCGCCGAAGAGGTCGATCTCGTCGAACGCTACACCAA
>CAZTAR010000170.1:0-9542 GCA_964611695.1 uncultured Planctomycetaceae bacterium
TTCAACCGACCGCCGGTACCGCCCGAGCGCTACGTTTTTCAACCGGCGTTCATACTCGGACGAGTCGGCACGGATGCCCGGCGGGGCCAGGGCGGGATGGCCAAAAAGGTCGGCGAGCGGGGGGTGCGGCCGGGGGGAAGGGCCGCGAGCACCGATTGGGGCATTCCTGACCGAATTGCTCAGGAATCCGGTTGCAGGACCAGGGTAACAACTACCCAGCATGTGCCGTGCGGCCGTTTCGGTCATCTGCGGCCGTTCATAAAGGACAGCGGGAACGGCGGCCGGCTAGCGCACTACTTCCTTCGAGGAATCCTCGGCCTCGGCATCGGATGGCTAGAACGAGCCCCAAGACGGGTCCAGGGCGTTGGGGCTCGTGCGGGTGTGCATGGCGAATCGCATGTGAGGAGGCTTGCCTACCTTGGCGGCCACGTCTACCCCGGGGAGCGGCGGGTGCGGGTTTCGTCTGCCGCTCCGAGGGAACCGCCCCTTCCACGCGGGGTCACGGTTCGAGCGATTTCTTGAACACCACGCAGTATTCATGCTGAATGGGAACGTCCTCCATGCGTGCGTAGGTTTTCCGGTCGGACTGGCAGTTGTGCTGCGTCTTGACGATGACGGAGCGGAGCTGGCCGAGTTCGCCCTCCAGATTCAGCAGGTCCCGAACGATTGGTGTATATCGGCCTCGACGGCGGACATCGCCGACCAGGACGGCCAGGCGGCCACCGGGCACCAGGGCCCGGTAGCATCGCCGCAGGCACGTCTCAAGACGTCGGATGAAGTACTCGTATTCGTCGCAGGTGCTCAAGTCCCGCCGGTCTTCGCTGTACTCGATGATGTTCCAGTACGGCGGGTGCAGCCAGACGAAATCGAACTCGTCCGGCAGGTCCTGGCTGTGCAAGTTAAAACCGGTCTTCAGGTCATCTCCCCAGTAGTCGATGGTCGTTCCCTCCGTGCGGTTCAGCCAGGCGACCACGTCGCGGGTAGTCCCCGAACCCATCATCGGGTCTGCCACCCGTTTCGGCCGGTATCTCAGCAGCAGCCCCAGGAAAAGCCGGCCGTCGCAGTTGCCGCGATAATCGGCCCGGCCCCAGAGCGAGCATCGTTTCGGATAGGACACGACGGAGGTCATCTTGGAAGCTCGGTTGCTGAGTGTGCTAGTCGTGTCTTGTTGTTTCGTGGTGGTCATCTTCTTATCCCCCTCGATGAAGCCCAGCCTTGCGGGCTGGGCGATTCGTTTTGTTAGTAGTCTTCCGGTAGCAGCACGGTCGTCACTGACCGGTCTGCCTCGGTGATAATCCAGAACTTCGTGCCATAGACCCCGTGATAGACCGACAGAAGGCGAAAGCCGTTCTTCAGGCAGTTGTCGTTCTCCCACCGGTCCTGTTGGCAAACGTCCCCCCAATCGCCGGAGACGTGGCGAGACATCGCCGCGGCCACGTCCCCTGGCGTAAGTGCCTTCGCCGCCGCCGGCGTGATGAGCGTTCGTCCTGGATTGAATCTTGGTTTCATCTTCTATTTCCCCCATGATTAGGGTCGGCGAGTGCTCCCGCCGACCAGTTCTATATGAAAGCAAGCCTAAGTTGTCTGGTGTGCCTGCCCAGACACTAATGTCATCGCCCAGCACATCGGTGCGGGCCAATAACGGGCACGGTCACCATTCGTAACAGTAGTCTGCGATCGCTGTGCCGGCAGACACCGGCCTGAAGAACCGGCTTATTGCGATGGTGGGCCGGCCACGTAACATGTTGATGCTCTCAAAATCTGAGAGCCGAAAGTAGCCCCAAACGGGGAAATCCTGCCAGATTAGGCCGAAGAAGAGGTCCTTTCCGTCAAACTCGATGGCGTTCCAGTCGCAGACCCTCCACGCCCGGTACCTGACTTGAACAACAGGGTCCTCGACATCCCGAGTCGAATAGAGTTCCGGCAATCGCTGCCTTATGTCGTCGGTCATGAGCTGAGGGTTGCACTTGGCACACCAACTCCGCTCCTTCCCTGCTTCCCATGGACGTGAATCTGTCAAGCAGGTGACCACCTTCCGTGGTACGCCAACGTACCCGTCTTTCAGTCCTCGTCTGGGTTCCGATTCGGTATGATTTCGTTCTTGGTCATTCATGCGTCGCATCTCCTATCGATATAGCCGACCGACTTGTCAGCCAGCTGGGTCATTTCAACGTAGGTCACGGCTTTCCGCCGCGATTCAGCTTCTCAACGTGGTTCTCCCACATTGAAAAGCTGTTCTTCGTTCGTTTGCGAATCCATTCGTGAACGAAGGACAGCTTTTCAAAAAGAGTCGGCAGCGGGTTCGTCGTCGGGGTGGTTGGGTGCCAAGCGAAAGAATCATGACAGACTGACGGGAGTGGAGGGGTAGCTGCCTGCACTCGCCCGCCCCAGACGGACGAAGAGCCCGTGTTTGTCTGTTGGCGAGTACAGGCGGCTGTCGGTGGCGGCGGAAGGCAGTCTGGCAGGATTCTTATCGCGGGTGGCGGGGAAGGACGGCGGTTCCGCTGTCCTCAAGTGGGGCGAGGGTGAGCGGCGGAGTGGACGTGAGGGGGGAGCAAACCTGTGGGTGGCGGCGGTTGGCTATGTGGGCTTAACTCAAGTCGATGGTATCTCTGCGTAGGCCAAGACGATTCTGAGCCGCTCACGTGTCTCTTCCCTTGCAGTCACGGCGGGGCCGGCTCCGAGTATTCGCCGCCTACTACTCGCGAGACGGGATTCGCGGAGAACCGGCTAGTCCTTTACGTAGGCGTCCCTGGCGGCGAGAAGGCTGTCGCGATCGGCTTTGAGTTCGTCCAGCGTCGGCCTGATGCCGAGCGTTTCGAGAGGTTGGGAGTGTGCCTCAATGATGCGGCAGGATTTCTCGTAGAGCGGGAAGATGACATTGACGGCGTCGGCAAGCTTATCCGGCTTTATGTTGGGGAGCTTCGTCATTGCCACGTGGGGTGTATAGCGTTGCGTGACGCCGCAGAAGAGCTCCTGCTCGACAATGACTTCGGTGATGTTCCGAATGTAGCCGTAAGTGGTTTCGATCAGGGCCTGCTGTGTTGGCCCAGTGGCCGCTTCGGCATCTTGGATGAGACGGTTGATGGTGCCCTTTGTCTTGTTGAACGTGTCCCATCTCGGATGTGAAGCTCGTGCGATAACGCCGAAAGTGCCGTTTGATTCCGAGATGTCGAAGTACGAGCAGTCGTCCGTGTTGCTCTCGAAGAAGGACAGGAGCTTGGTAGCAAACCAGATATTGTGCGTAAACACGATAACTTGTCTTGTGCTGCTCATCTCGACGAGGCGAGCAACGACGTGGTCAAGCCGGCGGTAGTCGAGGCTGTTTACGGGATCGTCAAAGACGATGGGCGAGGCCTTTCGTCTGAGTGAAGCCTCAGCGATGAAATCGGCCAAAGCGATCACCTTCTGCTCACCTTCGGATAGGATGTCGCTCAATTTATGGTCGGGCGAGAGCATCTTTCTCCGGGCGGCTTGTCCTTTCCGGCCGGGAAATTCGAGTGAGACCGTCGGGGCTCGAAGGGCCTCACACTCGCGTTGGAAGAGTTCCTCGAAATTCTGGTTCAGAAGTTGTTCGCTGGCGACTTTCGATGTTTCGGTGAGGGATTTTCCAACGGTATAGCTCAACCTTGCGTGAATCGTGTTGGCCTTGTCGGCCCATTTGGCCGATTCGACGTGGTTGACGATCTGGTCGATCAACTCACGAAGCGTAAGCCTGGCCTCCAAGTCGCGTAGCTTTGCGGATTCCTCTTCGAGGGCCTTCTGGCGTTCTGTCGCTTGTTGCGTGAGGTGCTTGATGAGGCTTCGGAGTTCGCGGAGGTGGGTTGCGAGCACCGGACGAAGTTCGGTTGCGGCTGCCTTCAAGTCCTCGCCATCGAAAGCCTTTTGTTGCTCTATTGCCGCTCGAAGTTGTTCAGCAGCCGCAACGAAGTCCAAGCTCTTGGTCAGTACGGGCGGTGATTCCGTTTCGGCCTGGTCCGCGGCGGCCCTTTTCCGCAGGTTCGTTGTTATGCGTTCTGCGTCCAGTGCTCGGACATCAGCGGAGAGCCCATCCAGAACGGTGCGGGCCTTATCCACCTTCTGCTTGAACCGGCTGTTACAGAAATCGCGGTACTTCTTGACGAGTTCGACCGCAGAGTCGGCCAGCGGTTGACGGCAATAGATGCAGGTATCGTCGGCTTGTGGGTAAACCTCGGCTTCTATGTCTTGTAGGTACGATTCCGCACTCTCGATGAACTGTCGCCAGGCCTTCTCAAGAACACCGGGAATCGGCTCGCCGGCGAAGGCTTGCTTGGTCGCTCGGGTATGTTCCTTTTCTGCGGCGGAGAGCTCTGTAACGGCTGTCGTGTAGGCGGTGCAGTCGAAAGATCGAACGATCCTCAATGCTCCGGAGACCGTACGAAAGAGCTCTCGTTCGGTAGCTGCAACCTGCACGCGAGCGTCGGTCGATTTCGATTTCAGTGCATCGACTTTATCGCGTAGCGAATCGAGACCCGTCTCTTCCTCTTCCGGAACGTCGGCAAGCTTGGTGAGTTCCGCGAGGTCGGTTGATGAGCCGAGCGACTCGATTTTCGTGTAGACCGGATCCTCGCGTTTGAACTTCGGCAGAAATGGGTTTCCCTTCGGTACGGCTTCCCTTCGAGCCTCGTCGAGCTTCTGCTTGATCTTTTCGATGCCTTCATGGACGAGGCGGAACAGCGAGAGGTCGCCAGGCGTGTAAACGTAGGTAAGCTCCTGGTCCACATGTAGGAGCAGCCCCCGAGTGTCGAAGATGTCGGTTCGCGTGAAAGGCGGTAAGCCGCTTTCGCCGGACCATTCGACGGTGTCCTCAGATTCCCCGAGGCGATAGGTCAACTGGGCAGAAGGGCCTCCGTCGGTCGCTGGTTTTCCTATGTCCGGCAAAATCGGTTCGACGGTTCGCACGGAGGCGATGCTCTTCAGGATCCGTACGTAACCGCTCTTGCCCGAAGCATTTTCGCCGAAGAGAACTGTCAGACGTGGATTGAAGTCGATCGTCTGTTCGGGTGCCAGAGCGTTGACCCGCTCTACATCCGAGAGTTTTACGATTGCGAAGGCGTCTTCCTGCTCGTTCGCGTTCCCATCCGTGTTCAAAGTAGGGACGGAGGGCGATTCTCCCTGCTTGAGCTCCTTCTCAAGAAGAAGAAGGTCGTAGAAGTGTTTGACCTGCTCGTCGCCGATTCCCTTCCGGGAGTCGATGATTTCCGCGACAAGTGCCCGGACCCAATGGTCTTGTTGGTTGGCCCACGTAACCAGGAGAGAAAGGCCGGTTGCTTGCGAATTCTGGGTGGCCATGAGAAAACCATAGCAGAATTCACGGTTTCGGTCATCGGGCTGAGCCTGTCATTCCCTCACGGGGAAGTGAAACAGATCGCCGGAGCGATCCTGTTGCCGATGTTCCCCCCGCCGACAATGCTCAGGTTCTGAGACTCCTGCGTGCCCAGCACGCCTGATGCCCTTGTCGCGCCGTCTCCCTCGGTCTGCCGTTTGCGGCCATCGCCTTCGGGTCCTCACCCTTGGCTGGGGCCCGAAGCGACTGGATGCAGGCAGACCGGACGGCGTAAGCCTCCTCACCTGCCGGTGTGGTCCGGAGCTTGAGGGTTCCTCGGCGTTCAGCCGGGGGCTTTTGCGGGCGGCGCGGAGCACAGACAATGCCCTGGCTGGGCGGAAGGCCGCCTTCTCGCGACGCCCGCCAAACCTTTGGGCTTTCTTCCGGCTGGTCATGCTGTGACATCGTCTGTACTTGCTTGGGCATGACGATCTTGGCTCATCCACGGCTCGAAATCGTTCCGTGTTGCCACGTTCTCCCAGCGGCAGCCATTCCTGGCGGCGCAGCTCGAAAAAACCGGACGGGGCAATGACGGGAATCTGGAGCCAGTTGGAGAGGGCGGCTGTGGTGACGGCCCCGCGATCCCGTACGGATGGCGTGGAGCAGGTGACTTCTGTTCGCATCTGTGGCATGGTTGGAAGGTGAATCCTGCACTCTTCTTCGTGGTAATTGTGTTGCTTCTGCTGGCGTCCCCGGAGACGGCCGTGTGGCTTGTCCTGGGATACGCAGTGTTCGTGGCTCTGCGCTTCTTGTGAGCCCAACAAACCTGGCGGCTGAACCCAACGGTCCTCATGGGCGGCTACTCGACCGAGTAGCCCTGGTCCTCCAGCCACCTCGTGATGGCCTCTTCTGCGATTCCCTGCTGTGTGAAGGGTTCCTCGTAGTCAACTGACCGCTCGCCGGCGGCCTTGCGGAGGGCTCGAACGACGCCTGGATGAAACCGCAACGAGACCGACTGAAGTGCTTGTCCCCGCCGCAACGGCAAACGAACCTCGGGACTCCGCTCGGGCCTGCGCGGCTGGCGGGTGCTCGCCGTCTGCTTGGGCATCTTCACTACCTTAGGCGGATGCGGCTTCGATGCCGGCGCCTGTGCCGCTGAGGACGACAGTTCGTTGCTATCCGGATGCAGAAACGCTTCTTGTTCCGCTGTGAGCGTATCTGTCGTGCTTTGTCGCTTCTTGACCATGTTGCATCACCTCCATGATTACGTTCTGCATCTCAGTCGCCGCCGCCTTCGCCCTGTAGCCCATACGCCAAACGACGGTGCGCTGACCTGGGGCGTCCGCGAGTGCTTCTCGCAGACGCATCGCATGCCGGCACACCGGTAGTCCCAATGTCCGGGCTGCCTGGGGCGCTTCCCGCGTGAGGCTGAAGCGGTCGTCCCTCAATCGGCCGAGAACGATCATCGCGGGGGGCAATCCCGGCGGTCGAACTGCCTGCGCGTTGCGAAGGATGCGAATGGTGTCGGCCGTCGATTCAAGCTCCGGCACGGTCACTCCGCACGGTACAAGAGCCGAATCCGCTACGAGGAGCAGGGCTCGCGTGCTGTCCGCAAGGTTTGCCGGACCATCAGCCACAACCATGTCGTGTTTTTGCCGAAGAAGCTGGGCCTGCTCGATAATGGCGTCGGCGTTGGTTTCGCGAACGAGTGTCATCCCCCGCTCGGCCGATTGAACCCAACGTGACGAGGATGACTGGCCGTCGGCGTCGATGAACGCGACGTTGTTCCCCCGTTCGTGCAACCATACGGCCAGGTGAACCGCCAGCGTGGTCTTTCCTACACCTCCTTTCTGATTGACAACAGCGATGAGCATGGTGCCACTGTTTCACGGAACGGGCAGGCTTGGCAAGCATGTTTCTTTGCATCGGAGCGTGCCGGCTGGCTGTCATGCCTGAATGCCATCTTGCATGCAAGCATGCCTGCACGCACTCATACGCCGGCGGCCCGCGGAAGAAAACGTCTTGCGCTTCTGGGCAGATTCCGTATTCTGGTTGCATGAATAACCGGCGGGCGGGTCAAGCGTCGCGGCCCTTGGCGGGGGCCCGCGACGAAGATGTCCAGGTTCGGGAGAATGCTATCGAATAGAACAGGGCAGTGCCAAGCGATTGTGACCGAGTCAGGGTCGTTCCTCGCGTTGATGCGATGTTGTCGTCGGACGTGTGATGTCAGACTCACTACATGACACAGTAGCACGTTCCGCGCAACAGCAAAAGACATAATCGTAACCCCCGGCGTGGATCCGTTCGTGCCGAATTCATAGCGTTCTTCTCGGTAATTGGGTGACTTGCTCCCCCGCCCAGCACAAACGGGGAGAGCCATGAAGAACACAACGACGGCCAAGAGCGTTTCATCGCCGGCAACCAAGCCAAGAGGCGGCTATCGGAGCATTGCGAATCTGCAAATCTGCATGGCTTGGTGGGCGTACAAGTCGAAGCGATTGAAGTACTTCGATTTCCGTGTGTACGTGGCCCTGCACGAAGTGGACGAACGTCGAGTCGTCGAAAACCGCAAACGCAAATGCGAGAATCGCCCCGCGCGTCAGTTTCGCTACGACCGCGAGAAGCTCATCGGCGAGGTCCACCGCTTAGTGGGTGGAGTTGGCGGCCGACACATTCTCGCCTCATTGCGCAAACTCCAGCGCACGGGATTGGTCAGGATCTCATCGACCGGGGTGAGCTTCGACGAAGGCCCAGACCGCATGCCCGCGAGCGACTTGTCCGAGCTCTGGTCTATGTTCGAGAGAATCGACAAGAAACAGCGCGTACAAGCCCGTTTCCTTCCGACCCCCCGCACGATGATTCGCCACATCGCTGGCGGATGTCCGGCAGCCCGCGCCGCAACGATGCTCGGTTACACCATGCGTTGCCTCTTTCGCAAGAAGGGCAGCATGAGTGCCGAAGGTTCATGCTCTATCACGTTTGTCGCCGACTTGTTCGGGGTTCATCCCCGAACCATCAAACGAGCCCGAGCGGAACTCGTCTCCATAGGCTGGCTCGTTACCCGGGAGGCTGACCACTGGCATGTGCAGCGGTTCGGAGGAAGGGCAACCGTCAATCTCGCCTGGGAGGAGCGAAGTCGCAGGGAGGGCAACACGGCGGGGGCTGCCTGTTGCACCCGATTGTCACCTCGCCCGCCCAAAATCGACACCGAAATGCCACCCCCAGTTACAAACAGAAATCTCCCTTCTGGAAGAAACCAGAAACCCGCCAGCGGCAGACGGGATGGTGCTTGGCAGCAGTTTCCACCGGGCCCTGATCGGTGGCTGGGGCATGTCGCTCTTGAGGATCTGCGCGATGATGACCGGTTGGCAGCGCTGTTCGAGCGTGCTTGCATGGCCCGTCTGCTGAAGAGTTGCGAGAACGACCGCCTGCGGTTCTTCGCAGGCGCCGAACATGCGGTGAGCGCCGGGACCACGAACGCAGCAGGGCTGTTTGCGACCATTGTGCGGCGAGACCTCTGGCGCTTCATCACCCAGAGCGACGAGGAGCGAGCCGTCCGCCGGTTAAAGCGGATGCACGAATGCCTGCTCGCCACGAGCGGAAGCCGCAACTCGAAACACGTCGTTCGTGTGACGAACGCCCTCGCTGGGTCGGACAGTCATTCGCTGATTCCAATCGAGTCGCTCATCAGGGCAGTTGCCAATCAGCGTTCTCTCGAACTCGTGCTGAGCAACGGGCGACCTGAGACAAACGGCGATCCGCGCGGCGGCGGTTACTCACGGCATCTGTCGTCGGCTACTCCGCCCCCGCAAAACGCTGCGCGTTCCAGTACTCGCTCAGTCGTTCAAAAGCCTCATCCAGGTTGTCCGACGCGAGTTGAACCCCAGTGGCCATAACCGCAAACTCGGCCGTCCATTGGGCAGGCGGATCCTGGAGGATCTCGGGCACGGGATGCGTGCCTCTGGCCATAAATGTGGCGGCGATTGAAGCACGGATGTCTTCCGGGTCCGGGGGCTGCCGTTCGAGCAAGAGCAGGAGGTCAACCAAGTCTCTTGTGCGGGTGTTCTGCCTGTCGGTCCAAGGGTATGTGTAAGCGTGGATCTTCTCGGCAAACTGCTGAGCCTTGGGGATTGCGAGTGCCTGTGCCGGCGCGATATCGGCGAAGGCGAGCAGATCCTCGCCCTGAAGAAGCTCCGGCACGCCGTGAAGCGCATCGCCAATGCCCACGTCGATATGGAAGCTGCCGAAGATGCGG
>CAZTAR010000171.1:0-9467 GCA_964611695.1 uncultured Planctomycetaceae bacterium
CTTCCAGTCGCCGTTCGTCGGACACTCAGGCAGGGGATCCTCGTTTACGTGTTCGCCGGTGATCGCGTCATCACCAAAGATGCAATAGACGCGTACCCTGGGCCCGCCGCCCCAAACAACGATTGGTGCGTCCTGTGTCGCCTCGGACGCAATCGATGCCGAGGCGACTCCAGACGCGCCCTGCAGTTCGGCCCGAGCGTCGCCGGCCGCGTCGGGGGCCAGCAGCTCCATGATTGCTTCCCAGGTTTCGGATGCCGTGCGAATCGGCGTCGACGCCACACGCCGTGCTCTGACCGTGCTCATGTCTGGGCCTCCGTGTGGACGCCGTTCGCCTGGGCGAGTTCGATCGCCGCCAGGACGGCCTCCGCGGTCAACGTCTCGGGGTTTGCCGCGATCATCTTCGTGTGCGCGAGCGCAGAGATCACCGCCTTGCGGATTCGGCGGCCGTCGAGCCCGACGCAGCGCTTCGCCGCATCTTCGAGCGATGGGTCAGAGCGCAGCTCTGCAATTCGGGGATAGGCGCTCGCGAGCCGGTCGAGCGTGTCGAACAGAATCGCGCGGCATGCGGACGGCGACGGGAGATCGAGAGAGAGAACCAGATCGGCGCGCGACAGGAACGCATCGTCGATAGCGCCCGCGAAGTTGCTCGTCGCGATGAAGAGCAGGTTGGGATGATTCGCGGCGAGTTGGTCCAATTGCGCAAGGACTGCGTCGGTCGCCCGGTGAACGTCGACCGGGTTTGCTTGCAGGCTCATCTGGGCGCGGTCGGCGGCGAGGGTCTCGACCTCGTCCAGCAGCACGATGCACGGGCCGCCGGCGGCGTTCTCTGCGACGACCGTGCCGAGCAGATGAGAGACGGCTTGTTGGCTTTTTCCCAGCGCCGCGCTAGCCAGTGCGTGAGGCTCCGTCTCGAGATACTGGAATTCGCCGCCCAGAGAGGCAGCGGCTCGTGACGCCAGCCCGCGGCCAAGTGACGTCTTGCCGGTGCCGGGCGGACCGGTGAGCAGAATGACGCCGTGCAGCGGCAGTGAGACGCGCCGCAGCGCCGGCCGGTGTGAGAAGCTCAGCACAGCCTGTGCAAGCAAGCGGTCCTTCAGCTCCGGTTCCGTGATCACAGCCTCCCACAGCGCATCGAACTCACGGTCGGGCAACGATCGCGCATCGAGGATGCCCCGGATGTCCTGCGATGGCGTTTTCAGCTTTGTGCCGCCGTTCCCATTGCCTCCCAAGTTGATTCGGTCCATCGTCATTCGAGGTCCTTTGCTGTCTGGCACTACGTTCAGTGAACGTGCTGAAGGAGCGAGCAAAAAAAGAAGATAGCCTACTTCAGCACGGAATACTCGTACTGCTCTCGTCCTGCCGGCGAGACCGCGTTCGCCCGGCGGACGAGCCCGAGCTTCGCGAGCTTGGAAAGCCGTTCGTTCATCGCCGTGAGTCCGACATCGAGCTTCGCGGCCAGCGCGGCGGCGGACACGGGACCCTTGGCTTTTCTGACCGCGTCAAACGTCTGCTGGTCGGTCGGATGTATTTTGCCGAGCAATCGCGGCGTCGTTTTCTTTCGTTCAATGATCGCGAGCCCCAGGCTTTTGAGCGCCTCGGTGAGATTCAAGCGCGTATACTCGGTCAACCCCTGCACGACGACAAATCTTCCCGGGTACTCGATCGTGAGCCTCAGCAGCGTCTTGCCGAACAACTCGTTCGCGAACGAGAAATCAAACACCTCCACGCCTTTGGCGTCGATGACGAGCACGCCACCCTCCGGCAGCGACTCGAGGGCCGCATCCACAGCACGGCGGAGCTTCCTGGCCAAATCCCGCGTCCAGAGGTGCTTACCCTCCGCCGATAATTTGACGCAGATCTCCATCTCTTTCATTGTATGAGCTGAACGGGGCCTCGTCAAGTGGTCCTGCTGGGCAGCGTCATCGCGATATGAACGCCGGGGACCATTGGCACGTCGAACGTCCAGATCTTGTGCTTGTCCATGCGGAACCGCACCTTGGCCGCTCCGGACCAGATTTGAACGGACCCCGCATATCGGAATGCGATCTCCAGCAGGTGATACAGGCCCGTGCCGCGCGTCGGGTCGTCGTGTTCCGACGTTCCGGCTTCGGCGGCGAGCTGGATCGCCTGAAGGTCCGTGTGAATGACGCCGTTCTTCGGATTCCGACAGAGCGTGGCGCGCAGGCCTACGCCGTGATCGGAGACGCCGAATTCCAAAAATCGCCCTTTCCCCTTTCCGTACACCTGCATGGCGACGAAACCGCGTGTGGCCGCGTTGTGGTCAAACGTATTTTGGCAGACCTCGGATACCGCTGTGGCCACGTCGAATGAATCGTGCTTACGGTATCGGAGCCGATGGCGCAGGACCCAGACGATTTGATTCAGAAGGGGCGGGAGCGCACTGCCCGATTCGATCTTGGTCACCTCGATGACCATGGGGTTGGAGCCGCGCTGTCCACCGTACAGAACAGCCTCCAACGGCGATTCCGCCGGTTGAACCTCCGCGGCGCCGGCAATCGCTTGTGTGAACCGAACGCGGTGCAGATAGGATCGAATGGGCGCGTCTTCGAGCAGTAGTACCGGTGGATGGCCGCGATCGGCGAGAGTATGAATGACTGCCGCGAGTTGAACAAGGGCTGCGGGCGTGATGAGTTCGATGGTCCGCAAGTCCAAAACCGGCTCGTCCTGTTCGAACGGCTCCTGTTCCGACAGGAACGTATCGAGACTCGCAGAATCGAGCTTGGTGACGGAGCCTGAGGGCCGAAATGACTTCATGACCTCAATTCTAATCGCGTGCGCGCCGTCTGTCCCTTCATCGACGTCTTACGACTGCCAGTGGCTAACGCGGTTCGGGCCGCGCCACAGATAGCCGTACGTTATTCTGCCTCGGCATCGCTCGAGAGCCTTTCCAGCGCTTCCTGCGACTCCTTTCGAACTTTCTCGTCGCTGTCATTGCTCAAAGCTGAAAGGGCTTCCAGAACCAGTTGTGATGCGTCACCGATGTCTTCTAGCGCTCGGACTGCCCAATAACGGAGCTCAGGATCGGCGTTCTCCAGCTCTTCTATCACATCCGGGATCGCTTGAGCTGCGTCGCGGCCCATGTCGCCAATTGCGCGGGCAGCGTCAACTTGTACGTCGTATGAGGGATCGTGGAGGATGCCAACAAGTGTCGGAATAGCGGCAGAGCCAATCTCACCTAACGCGTACGTTGCCTTCACGCGCACCCAATCATCCGGGTCCTTGCACGCTACGCACAATGCCGGGATGGCGGAACTCGCTGCGTCGCCGATCTGTCCAAGTGCGATCGCTGCGGTAGCGCGTACATCCTTATCCGGATCGCACAGTCTGGCCGTGAGTCGTGATACTGCTGGGGCCGCCTCTCCACGCATCTCCCAAAGTGCCGTCGCAGCGTGTTTTCGAACAAGCGCATCGCTATCATCGAGGGCACAGATTACATCCGGCAGGCAGATAGAACCGATTGCAGCCAGAGCCTTGGCTGCCGCCTCTCCGACGTTCGGATCACCAAGGATCCCAGCAAGTGGCTGAACTGCACGTTCGGCCGCCGGACCGATCTCGCCAAGCGCTTCGATCGCAGCATACCGGTCGTCAGCGTGATCGAGGGCCAGGTTTTCTATCAGAGCTGATACTCGGGCCTGTTGTGGGTCGGTTGGGCAAAGCTGCTTCCCCGAGTGCTTTTCCACTGCCTGCAGCAGCTCCGCGTACCCTGTAGGCCGTGACAGATCGCTGCCAGCGTGGAAGGGTTCACACCATGCTGGGAGTTCGCAGGGTTCCAGGATGAACGGGATGATGAACCCTCTCCCAGGAGGCCGTTTCTGCAGCGCCTCGATAGCCCACCTGACCTCTTGCTGCCTGAAGCCGATATCGTCGAAGCCGCGTCTCAAGCAGACTACGAATACATCTGCCTGTGCCACTGCTTTCTTAATCTCACTTTCCCAATCGTCACCGAGGGCGAGGTTTCGCTTGTCGAGCCACGGCTCGGCACCAGCCATATCTAGATGACGAAACAGCTTATCAGCCTCAGCTGCATCATCAGAGCTGTGGCAAATAAACACCTTCGGACGATCTGGCGAACTCATCCTGCACCTCCGTGTGCGGTCGCCGACAAGCGAGATCGACTCACTCGCTCGCCGTAAGAAGTGCTGCGGCGACAACCTCTTCGATACTGTGAACCGGCGTTACCTTGATGTTTTCCAAGATCTGCGGCGGGAGGCTCTCCGCCTCCTTCTGATTCTCGCGAGGGATCAAGACCTCCTTCAGACCGACGTCGACCGCCGCTCGCATCTTTTCCTGGACTCCACCGACGGCGAACACCTTGCCCATGATCGTGATCTCACCCGTCATCGCCAGGTCGTTCCGAACCTTGCGGCCGGTCAGCGCGGAAACGATGCCGGTGCCGATCGTGATGCCGGCGGATGGGTCCTCCATTGGAACGCCCATGAGGATCGCCAGAGCACGCCGCCGAGCTACGAGCGCCACACGGCCGAGATCCCCAAACCGCCGCGCTTGATGCATCTGGCTACGGCCTCCAACCAGGGTACGCATGGCTGGTCGCCCGTCAGGCATTCCCTAAACAGGCGCATCGCACGACAGGGCCATTCTCGGCACAGCGCCGCCAGCCTAGCGCAACCGGCAGCCGCCTCTCGGATCGGTTTGGTCAGCATAAACCGGCAGAGAGCTGTTGACAACCGTAGAATCCCGACGATCATAGCCGGGGCACCTATGGAGCGGAGCACGGTGGCTGCCGCCCGACCGTCCGACAGCCGCCGCTGCCTGTGGCCCGGGCTGGCGTGGGAGAAGCAGCATGGACGACCGGTGGCTATCCGTTGACGAGATCTGCGCCCACCTCGGGATTAGCCGGGACACAGTCTACAAGTGGATCGATCGCAGGGAGATGCCCGCGCACCGGGTAGGTCGGTTGTGGAAGTTCAAGAAGGCTGAGGTAGACGACTGGGTGCGAGCTGGTGGTGCTGGTAGGGGAAACCAGTCCGGCGGCGACGACGCAAGACCGTGACGATGGCGGCTCAGCCGCGGGGCCAAGACCTTGAGGACGCGAAATTCCTGCTGACCATCTGGGTGGCGTCAGGGCCGCGTTCGCCTGAGAATCCGAGGACGAGCGAGTATACCGTAGTTCGACCACGAGGTGTGCGATATGGGAATCCTAACAGGCTGCAAACCTCGCCAGGAAGTGCTGAAGGGCGATCTCGACGACGCAATTTTCGCGGCCGACTTCGGACATTTGATCGAGGGCCGGGCCCCTGCCGTATACGGCACCGCCAAGACGTTCTTCGAGAATACGCATCCGGCCAAACAACTCTGTCGGGTCACGGAGGCGGTCTTCGGCAGGCTCGCGGACACGAAAGAGGCGGGCACGACCATCCGTTTGAGTACGGGATTCGGCGGTGGCAAGACGCACACCCTGATGGCCCTCTGGCACCTCGCTCACAACATCGGCGACGCCTCGATGGGTACGGAGCTCTTGCCAGCTGCGGGGCGTCCAAAGGAAGTGATTGCCGTCGGAATCGACGCCAGCAAAGCTGGCGTCCCACAGTTTGCGTCACACGGCCGCGTCAAGGTGAACAGTTTGTGGGGTGAGATCTTCTATCGGCTGGGGCATGAAGCCGCCCTGAAGAAGCTCGGAAAGGCAGACGACCCAGAGGCGTCCCCCAACGAGGATCAAATCGACGCTGTCTTTCCAAAACACCCGGTTCTCATTCTCCTGGATGAACTCGTCATTTACATGGCGAAGCTCTCGGAGCGCGGACAGGGCAACCTTCTCGGCTTCCTCAACTCACTCTCCGCAGTCGTCGGTCGGCGTAAGCAGGCCGTGCTGATCATCACCGATCCAGGCGCCCAGGTGGCTTATGCCGCGCAGGCGGCTGCTCTCGCACATGGTCTGTCCGAACAGGCAATAACGGATGCGGCTGCCAGATTGGATGATGTCGCCGACCGCAAAGTCAGCGACTTTGACCCGATTGGCGACGAGTCCGCCCGCGTGATCGTGAGGCGACTGTTCGAGAAGTTGGATCCGACGGCAGCGCAGGCGGCCTCAGCCACCTACCACGGTTTGTACGAGCGCGTCGCTCAAGAATCCCCCGGGGCTTTGCCTGCTGAGGCTTCGTTGCCCAAATACGCGAAGCGAATTGTCGAGTGCTACCCGTTCCATCCAAGGTTGTTGGATACGGCCACCGATCGTCTCGGGGGCCTTCAGGACTTCCACAAAAGTCGCGGCGTACTCCGTCTGTTCGCGCGGATCCTCCGCGACGTCTGGGAGACAAAGGATGACGTTGAGCTGATAACCGGTGGGGAACTCGATTGGCGAAGTCCGCGAATTCAGGCTGACCTGCTCGATCGGCTGAACCGGAAGGATTTCTCAGCTGCCATCTCGGCCGACGTTCATAAGCACGCCTCCGAGCTCGACAGCGGCAAGCGCGGCGTTCACTCACGTGTTGCCTCTGCGATCCTCCTGGAGAGCATCCCTCTAACTCCGAACAGTGGACTAGAACCAGCGGACCTGACGCTCGCGGTCCTGCGACCGGATGAGGCCGGCCCTGAGCCCGGCGAGGCGATGGACCGCCTGATGGGTGTGAGCTGGCACACGTATCCGACAGCTACGGGCCGCGGATGCCAGTTCCGCTACGAACCAAACGTCCTCAAGCAGATCGAGGAGCGTGTCGGCGACATACCGTTGGAGGATGCGAAGAGCCGCGTGCTGGCCGAGGCCCAGGGGTTCTTCCAAGGCATGACATTCAAGCTGGCACCCTGGCCTACATCACCTCGGCAGGTGGGGAAATCGGCCCAACTGCAACTCGCGCTTTGCGAAGACGAGGATCTCGCGAAGGGCGTTGTCGCCTACGAAGACAACAGCAATCCTGCCGCTCCGATGCCCCGGGAGTTTCAGAACGCCATTTTTGCGGTGACGGCCACGCTCTCTGCGCTGAATGAGGCGGTGAAGCGCGCCCAACGACTCAAGGCCGCGGAGCAAATCGAACGGGAAAACAAGGGCGATTCAGGCAAGCTCATTCGCGAACAGCTCAAGAAGATCAAGCCTGAACTGGATAAGCAGTTCAGCCTACAAACGCGCCGCGCCTTTGACCGCGTCGTTCTACCGGGCGGCTCGGTGAAGAGCGTGGACGAGAAATACCAGGTCAGCGACGACGAGATCCTCAAGAAGCCGCACGGCCAGGGCTGTTTAAGGAAATTCCTAGAGGACAAGAACCTCATCTACTCGCCGAGCGATGCCTTGGACGTAGCCCGCTTCATGCAAGACGTACTGCGCGGCGCAGTCCCGAAAGCAGATCAGCCTGACGTGTACACCGCGAAGGCGGTGCACGAGCGTTTCCTTGGCGCCCCGGGGCTGCGGCTGATACCCGATGGTGGCATCGTCCGTCAGACGATCTTGAAGGCCGTCAGCGAGGGGAAGCTCGCCGTTCGCGTAGCCGACGGCCGTGCTTACGACGCCACGGGCTGCGTGGAGGGCCCGGAAGGCCGCCGCCGCCGCGTGCCCGACGCGCTGACAACGCTTACCCTTGATGACAGCGTCCTGATCACACCGCTGGATTCGCCCCAGGCTAGGGAATGGCTGAAGGAAGACGCGGTGCAACCGCCCGGGGGCGGTGGTGGTGCCGGACCCGCACCGCCTCCGCCACCTCCCACTGCGCCGGGCCGCGTGACGGCCATGACCTGGGACAAGGTCCTGGAGTATGCCGCGGATCGACCCCTGCTGGAACTGCATCTGGTGTCGAGAACTCCTGGCGCCGGCGCCGGGGTTCCGGCCATTGTCCAGCCACTGGGCGCCGATCAGCTAAGCACATCGGTTTCGGTGAGCGGTCTGGTCAAGGATGGAGGCACGATGAACTTCGCGGCGGATGGTATGCGGCTCAACCACCCCGCCAAACCGTTGCAGATCGCGCAGACCATCTTCAATTCACTCAGCGAGGGCTGTGATTACGAAGTCGACTTCGCATTATCATTTGGCAAGTCGGGGCGGACGGGCCTGGAAACCCAGCTCCAGCGGCTCGGCGAGGCGACGCCTGAGGGTGTCGGTGTGAAGGCTACGTTTGACAAGCCGGTCGAGGTGAAGGCATGAGAGTGAGACAGGCGTCGTTCGCGTTGCGTGTAGTTCGCCGCCGCGCCGGCGACGCCGCCATTCTGTACCGGCGAACCCTAAATCCCCGGCAGGAGGAACGGCTTACCAAGATCGCCGCGATCTCGCCCCTTGCGTTCTCTGCGGGAGCGGGATTGCTCCGCGCAGCGGTCCGTGCGAGCAACGGCAACACTACGAAACTCACGGCGGGCCCATTTCATGCGCTGGATCCGGATTGGGGCGCCCGAGTTGCTTGCTACGCGCTGGTCGCACGCGGCCTGCGAAACGCGAGCCGCTTGCACAAGTCGGCCGAGCATCTGCGGCATGCGGATGGCGCCGAATCGGCCTGGTGGTTTGGTCTGATGTCCCAGAGCGGTGGGAAGCGCGCAATTCGCGCACTTCGGATTCTAACCGAGGCGGTGAAGTAGGAGCGGAAAGCCTGATGGGCGACCAATGGAGACTGTTTGACGATACTCTTGAATCGCCGGAAGCCGACCAAGCGTCCGCGAGCCCGGAGAGCCCGGCAGGAGCCTGGGATCGGGAGGCCACCAAGCGGGCGCTTGATGAACTTTTCAGCCTCACTCGTCAGTATCGCTCCGGCCAAGCGTTCCACGAACTACTCCAGTTCATCCGACGCTTTCGATGGTACGCGCCTTTCAACGCAATGCTGGTTCATGTCCAAATGCCGGGGGCCCAATTCGTCGCACCTGCCCATCGCTGGAAGGAGCAGTATGGGAGGAGAATCAGAACCGGCGCTCGGCCCTTGGTGATGTTGCAGCCGATGGGGCCTGTCATGTTCGTGTTCGATGTATCGGAAACAGAACCCGAACCAGACGCGCCACCTTTGCCCGCGGAGGTCGAAAACCCGTTTGCCACACGTAAGGGCAGTTTGGGTGGGAGACTCATCAAGACCATTGAGAACGCTAAGCGTGATGGAGTGCGTATTGGGGGGCAACAGGCCGGTTCGCAGCACGCTGGTTCAATTCAAGGTGCTGCCAAGGGAGGGGCGAAGCTCGCCTTCCAGACCAAGCGACAACCAGAGCCCGAGTACATCGAGGTTCCACTTCGCTACGAATTGCTCGTCAACAGCAGCTTTGCCCCCGAGGCGAAGTATGCCACAATCATCCACGAGCTTGCCCATCTCTACTGCGGGCATCTGGGCACGCCGAACAAGAAGTGGTGGCCGGACCGGCGCGGCTTGGCGGAGGAGAGGCGCGAGTTTGAAGCGGAATCGGTAACCTGGCTGCTCTGCGAACGCCTGGGAATCGAGAATCCTTCGGCCCCGTACATGGCACTTTTCTTGTCGAAGGGTATGAACGCCGGTTGGAATGTGTAGCGCTGGGCGGTCGAAAAACGTAGCGCC
>CAZTAR010000172.1:0-9448 GCA_964611695.1 uncultured Planctomycetaceae bacterium
CAACCTGGTGGATCTCGGCCGCCCCGACAGTCGCCCAAGCCTTCAGCGACGTGGGCAACCCGTTCATGTTCCAGGGCAGACCCCACTTTGCACTCGATACCGAAGAAGACGCCACCGAAGGTGAACTTCTGCTCAATGACCATCGGGCGAGGATGAATGATATTGTGACCGGAAGGTGGCTGACAAGAGATCCGCTAGGCTACAACATACATTCCCTGACAAGGATTGGGCACGGCAGTTTTCCCAAGCGAAGAGGCACACATAAACTTACGAATGCAACGAGACCTCCTCTGTTCAGACAGCTTAATGCTCTACTAGCTGCTATTCCATCACTTTCTGCACCTGGCGGGTACGTCCAGGCTCGTCATCTTCACCAAGCCTGCCTCTACGATCTTCTTCGGTCTCAACCCCAAGTTGTTGTGGACCCAACTGGGCTGAAAGCTGAGGAGATGTGCAAACTAAAAGATTCCTGCTGACCGCCTGATTATGCAGGCCCGTCGGGCCTGGAGGATTGTCTCTTGGAGCTTGTCAAGAGATGGCTTGGTCAGTGGGCGGATTGGGAACAAGGAGGTAAATGCAAGGAGTTTCCCGATGGTTGGGCGACATGTTGGCTGAAGTGTGCAAACGGCCCTGGTTGTTGCCCTCCTCGCTCTTGCATTTCAGTTGGAACTGAGTTTACGGAGGACGCAGAGGGATCTATTGGCATCTTTCCACAGTGTGAATGTTCTGACTGACATGTCCCACTTACCAGGCATCTAATCTGGGTTGTGAGCAGAACGCTCCAAGGAGATTGTATCATGCTTTGCTATGGCCCATCTCACGCGGTTTTTCTATGTGTTGCTCCCTGTGTCATGTTCTTAACTCCTGATCAGCAACCAAGATCAAGCTCCGAGAACAAGCACGTACTCATAATCGAAGACGCAAGCGGGAGTGCAAAGCCAGACATTAAGAGACAAGCCGTAACTGAATTGGTCAACGCCTACACGAAAGAGGGTTTTGAATCTACGGCGGCCTCAAGCGCGGACGTCGACACATGGATTCTGCAACATCAACCCGCGCTGTTCAAGGCTACTCTTCCATTCAAAGCTACGGCATTCGCGCAACGGCAGATGATAGGTGGCGTAGGTATAGTAAGAGTCGATGATCCTGCCAAGGAACTGACTAGAAAAGAACTTGCCGCCCTTCGTGGCTGCGATGGCCCCCTGAAGCATCCTGTAGAGATTACAGTAACTGGAATCAACCTTGATGCGTGTGTGTCGGGAGAAGCAGGTGTATCTCTTACTGAAGCGAATGAACTAAACCTGTGGCGTGTTCCTTACATGAGCAAATCATATCTGCCAATGTCACTGCTCAGGCAGAAGCTTTCACAGGGCAGGTCGGAGCCGATGCCTGAGTTCGATCCTTTCCAGCTTCCGTCGGAGGCAAGCGGTCGGTTGATTCGAAGACTGTTTGGGATCAAGATAAGGGGCCGCACGATAAGCGACGTACCTATACACTCTATTGGCATGAGAGACGGATTAAAGGTAGGTGACGAGATACTTGAGATTAACGGTTGCGAGGCAAGCAAACGGAGCTTAATAGAGATAATAGCCTATTCATCGCCCGATGCTATGCATTTTAAGCTCAAGAGGGCTTCAAGGACGGTAGAGACAATCGTGCGTCCAATCGGAGTATCTGCAGCTCGATTGCTTCCTTTCCGATGTCTGGGCACCAATCTAGTGGACATCGCTGCAGAGCCTGGCAAAAGGCATGAGAGAGCCCGCTGGCTTAAGAGTCTCGGCGAGGATCGGAGTATCGTCATCTTGACTTGTTGGCACTCCTATCCTGGCCCATGGATGCCGGGAGTCGACTTGCTCATAAGGAGGCTACAGGAACAGGGAGTCAAGTGGCTTGTTGTCAGTTGTGACGCTGACGGAGATGCCTGGGAGAACGCGGTGACAAATAATCTCACGTGTGGAACGCATGTTCGAGATGCCAGCTTGGCTGAGAGTTTGAGTGTTAGGCGTACACCGTGCCATTTTGTGTTGGATAGAGAGGGTGTCATCGTATTCCGTGATGTGACTAACTTCGAGTTGCCGGTGGTGGTCATGGGGCTGCTTGAGGCGACTCGATCCGTCCCAGGCGCAGGCGCGCGGGCCCACGAGTGACGTTCCAAATGTAGAGATCCTCCTGAGCAGTCCGCATGGATGTGGTCATTGAGGATTCGTGCTCGGGGTGCGTCAGTGATCGAATGGTCGACGAGTTCGCACTGGCGCAGGATCGCGAAAGGGAATCATACGTTGTTGCGGTCACAGATGCGCGGCGCAAGAAGGTAATGGGTATGAAACGGGGACGTAGCTAGTTCTTGGCTCGTACCGTCTACCCCCTACGGAGCCACCCATCTACTCACACAAGTCGTGGGGCATTCCCCCCGAGAATCCAAAAGAGCCCCAAAACTCACACCCACCGGGGGGCATCTGCCCCGATGAGATCAAAGCATTCTTCTGCTCGCCGCTTTGTGTTGACTTGTTCGGTGTGGATTCTCCTGGGTCATCAAGCAACGTGGCGACGGAGCACGTTGTACACAGACTGCCGGGAGATGCCGAGACGCCGGGCGATCTGGGAGGGTGACTGACCGTCAGCTTTCATCCTGTGGATGGTGGCGGCATCGAGGGATCCCAGATGATCTCGCGTTTGAGCTGAGTGAGCGTCGGAAGGATGTTTCACGCCAATCGGCCCACCGGCCCATTCAGGCGCGAAAACACTTCGTTCTGGCCTTCGTTCTCCGCTGACAAAAAACTGGCAATGCCCTCTACAGCTATCGACACAATGTCTTATGAAAAAAGAAGTTGACGGCCACCATCCTGGCGAAACGGCTTTCCTCCTCCAGGGGCAGAACACGCCCGATTTGTCCAATTGTTGCCAATTTGTCCCACTTCGGATAAATCGTTCTGATTCATGCAACCATCTAATACCTAGGCAGTTACGTCGTTTTGAGGCAAGATAATAATTGCCACTTTTTTTTCTGCGGGCCATCGGGCCGACAGTGACGCAACTGTGTCTGTCCTTCTGGCGATCTGCCCAGGGTCGATACAGCCCCTCCCATCTTTCAACCCTTGGGACGGCGATCAAACTGCTCCGGAACCTCTATGGTCAGAAATCTGCCGCAGAATTCGGGCCCCGCGATCTGCGGCTGCTGAGGGAGGCCGTGCTCCGGGGCGACCCTGAAGCCGACCCGCCGCGCCGGGGGCGTACACGATCTGCGGCAAACCGTTTTGCTCGCAGTCTGATCGCAGTGTTTCGGCACGGTGTTGCCGAGGAGTTGATCCCGCCAACCGTCGTTCAGGCGTTAAGGGAGTTGCCGCCGATCAGGCGCGGTTATGACGGCGCTCGCGAACCTGAGCCGATCAAGCCAGCACCAGACAAGCATGTCGATGCCGTCCTACCGTTAGTTGCCCCGCAGGTGGCGGCGATGATCGAACTTCAGCGGCGTACCGGGATGCGGCCCGGTGAAGTCGTAGCCATGCGCGGCCAGGACCTGGACCTGAGCGGCCCCATTTGGGTCTACAAGCCAGCAACTCACAAGACGATGCATCGTGGCCGTTCACGCAGCATCTACATCGGCCCCAACGCCCGCGAGATTCTCAGGCCATGGTTGCGGCCAAACTTGGCTGAGCATCTGTTCAGTCCAACCGAAGCGGAGTTTGAACGTCGCGCAGCACTTCACGAGGCACGCAAGACGCCATTGAAGTACGGCAATCGCCCAGGCACGAACGTGAAGGATTCGCCGATCCGCAAACCCGGCGATCGTTACACGACCAACAGCTACCGCCGAGCGGTCACCCGCGGCTGTGACCTTGCCGACCGTGACGCGAAACGCAAGCTCGAGGAGCAAGGGCAGCCGGTGCCTGACACTCGCATCGTGCCACGCTGGCACCGCCGCGCCCGGCGTGTTCAACACTCTGACCGTGGACGATCCGCCGACGAACGGCTACACCCTGAAATCCCCTTCGCAGAACGTCATGCACTTCGATCAGGACGGCCGGCTGGATTGGCTTGCCGATGCCTCGGGCAATCGGGTGACGTGCTTCTACATCGATGATCCGCTGAGCCTTGCGGACGGCAAGTTGGACTATGTTGAAGACGCCTCGGGCAGACAGCTCGATCTCGTTTACAGTATCCACGGCAAGCTGATGAAGATCACCGATCCTGTCGATCGTGAGTGGACCCTGCTCCACCGCGATCCGGCCGACCCGGAGAATCCCAAGCCGGAGGCCAGCGGCGTTTTCGTTGCGTTTGAAGACGCTCGCGAATTGGCCTACCGCATCGCCTGGACCTACACGGCCAATTGGGAAATCGACACGATGACGGACAAGAACGGTCACACCTTCACGTTCGAATACACCGGCGGGCGACTCCGCACAGTGACCGACCCCGAACCCTCCCCTGGTCAGGCCGGCCTGTCTCAGACGATTCGCTACTACGGCACGACGGAGGGCGACTTGCAGACGCACTTCTTCGACCGCCGAAACGCCCGCTGGGCCTATCGGTTCGACGCCACGACGCACAACCTGCTCCTGGTCAAAGACCCGTTGAACCACGAACAACAGTTCGGCTACGACGATCTCCGGCCGGAGCTGATCCACGAACGCACGAGCTACACAAACGCCCTCGGCAAGACGTGGACCCTCGGCCTCACCCTCACCGGCGCGGTCGGTGCTGTGACCGACCCGTTGGGGAACCTGTGGTCTTATGGTTACGACACGCTGAACAACCTGACGGCGATGTTCCCGCCGACCGAAGGTTCGCCCGGCAGCAGCAACTGGGCCAAGGCGGTATTCTACCAATACGACAACCCAGACCACCCGACGAGCCCAACGGCAATCGTGCTACCGGACGACGGCCAGGGCAACGGCCCTGCGACGATCACGATGACCTACTACAACGCCGCCGTGCCCGAGGAGGGAGAATGGCACGGGCTACTTGAGACGGTAACCGACGCCAATGGCGTGGGCACGCTATTCGAGTACGACCAGTACGGCCAACAATGGCGATCCACGGAAGGGGCGCTGGACCAGGATAGGTGGGCCAAGGTGATCGATGCAGCAATGCTCGACGCGGTTGGGCGGCTTCGCCTCGGCATGGACGCCTACGATGGACCCTACCCGGAGGAGGACGATGGTGGAGGCGGCAGCAGAGCCTGCATGCGAGGCATATGTCCCGGATACGACTCGGACTTGTTGACGGACTCAACGTGTCACGATTGCGCGTTTTTGTGTACCTGGTTTCCGTGGTACACGATCTGCCGCGTGAATTCTTCCGCCTGCCCGAGCGAGGGCGGCGAGGGTGGTGGGGATGGCTCTGGTAGTAGCGACGGCGGTGGTGAAGACGATGATAGCGATCCGCCCGAGGGCAGCCGGCTGAATTCGAACTGGTGCCTTCCCTTCGGCGCTATCGGCTCGATGGAAGGCCCCGCGCACTTCGACTATGACGGCGTCGGTCAGATGATCGGCGTTGACAGTGAGTATTTCGACGGTTCGCTCTGGCCATATCCAACGTTCAACGTTGACGCGACCATGGCCTACGACGAACTCGGACGACTGACTTCACTGACCCACAGCACGGACGAGCCGACCTGGCAAACGCAGCAATCGGGTTCGCAGATCGACCGCTACTTCAACCACACCTACAACGACACTGCGGGCACATACGACCGTCTTGGCCCCGATGGGCAGACGACACATGCCGAAGCGGGCTCCGCGGGCCGGGTTCAGAGCATCACCCGCGGGGGGATATCAGTGGACTACACGAACTACGCCGACAACCGTGTCCACACGGCAGCCAACGGCAACGGTTCGCGCACAGTCTATTCCTACTTCGACAATGGCCGCCTGCAACAGATTCGCCACGAGTGGGCGAACGACCAGAGCCTGATCCTGCAACTGGATTACATCTACTTCGCGGACGGACTGGTGCGTACAATCACGGAGACTGGGCCGGACGGTCCGGCGGCGGTGACGACATTCACCTACGACAATCGGAACCGGCTGATCGAGGAAGAGCGTGTTGGCACTGGCCCCTCGCCAGTGAGCTATCACATGTTGTACGCCTACGACCAAGGCGGGAACCGGCTGGCGAAGCGGGACGAGTTGGCGAACAGGGATACCTTCTATCACTACGACTTAGAGGACGAGGAAGAGTACAAAACCCGGAATAACAGACTGATGTACTACGAAGTGTATGAAAACATGACGCTGCTGGAACGCCGGGACTATGAGTACGACAAACGCGGCAACCCCACCTACATCGTTCGCAAGCTTGAGAGCGAGGCCGTGTACCACGGGTACACGCTCCAGTATAATAAGCGCGGCGAGTTATGGTTCGTGACGGAACAGACGTGGACGCTGGATGAGTGGGGTGACTGCCTGGACCCGCAGACGCTGGAGATCACAGAGTTCCGCGGTAACGGCCGTCAGCGCTATATGGTCCGCGAGCGCGACCCGGCGCCGTACCAAGAGTGGTCCGTACTGCCTGGCACCACGCGGTGGAGCGACTACGACGGCGACGAGATCTACGGCGATTACATCGTGGACGATGTTACCGGCGCGGTGACAAACACGATGGCATACCTACCCGGCGTCGCACAGATGGACATGCAAACCGGGGAGATAACGTATTTCCATAGTGACCAGATCGGCAGCCTACGAGCCGTCAGCAATCAGCAGTCAGCCGTCAGCGGCACGATGGTCTATACGGCATTCGGTGAGCAAGTGTCCGCCGATGGCACAGTCGGCACCCGCTACCAATACGCCGGCGCGTGGGGCTACGAAACATCAGATCGATCGGACGTCCTCGCCGAACTAGGCTGGGTGCATGTGGGACATCGCTACTACGATCCGTCAACAGGTCGGTTCCTGCAGCGGGACCCGATTGGACTTCATGGCGGCCCAAACGCCTATGAGTACGTCGCAAGTAGCCCGTTGCTTGCCGTTGATCCCAACGGAGAGATTATTTGGGTTCTTATTTTCATCGGCGCAGGGCTCATTGTTCTTGATGGCAACCCACAGTATGCAAATGCGCCTGGGCCAGATGATCGTATCTATGGAGGAGGTGGCGGCCCATCTGGAGCAGCCTTTATTGGAGGATTATGCATTGCAGCCGGTGTCGGTGGAGGAGCGGGAGCGGGTGCCGGTGGTGCAGGTGGCGGCGGCGGAGGTGGTCCTCCCAGTCCAGATGAGTTGGATCCCTATGTGCCGGATCAGCCCTTGGGGCCTGGGATAGAACGCCCTCCGAACGTGAATCCGTACGATTTGAAACCGAAACCGAAACCTGACGAGTTTCCACCCTACCGATGGGATCCGCGTTGGGGTAAGGAACTTCCCCCAGATTATTGGCCTAAAATATGACACTAATCGTTCTTCTATTTTGGTTTGTGCGTGGTGCATGACGAGAAAGCCCTAAGACGCCTCCACAGTGGAAAATGTGGAAATCACACAGAAGCTGACGAACTCTCCGCACATCCGTGGGCCCCGTGTCGAGGAGTTCCGTCGCAATCGGACGACGAGGTGTGGTCATGAACCTGAGTGTTCTTCTCATCCACGAACTGTGCATCATTCGCAAGGACAGAGGCCCCCCTTGCCGCCGAACGCGATTAGGAATGACAAGCACGGCGACCAACCAGTTGCTTCTCAACGCGAAGGATGCCCAAGGGCTTCTCCCTACTTTTACCCGCGCATGTGGTCCGGTCGAGAGAATCCAGCATCCGTTTGTGACATTCGAGTTAATCGGATGTTCGACGGAAGAAAGTGCGTACGTGAGAACCCTCGATGAGCGGATGACCTCTTCGATAGCCGGAACCTATCAGAGCTACTTGCAGTATCGTCAGAGAGCTCCTCAAGTGACCGTGTGGTGTTTGGGACGGCGAGCCCCGATGGACCTCATGCCGGGTGATGTTGCGAGAACATTTCAGGAAGATGGCCACGAAGCCGCTTGGTTTCGGGATCCTGGCCTTGTGGGCGTAAACATGCCGCGGTTGTTCGAATACGAGCGGCGCGAAAGGCCGCTTGAACGTCTCATGGGACTTGGGCTCTCCGGCGCATACATGGGCATCATGGCTTGGCCGTACTGGTTTCCGCCTTGCATTGCTGTAGGTATGGAAGTAGCCGCGAGAGAACGTTTTGCGGGCGAGCGCGTGTTCGAGCTTCCATCGGAATTCCCAGGACTAGACATACCGCCAGCCAGCCCTGCACCTGATGACATGCGATACTGGCCATTCCAGGAACTGGTGAGTATGGATATATACGGGCGAGGGAACGTGAGTGAAGTACGCAATCCTGCGCGTAAACTCCTGCTTTTTCTAGCGGTCCTCAACCATCCGGACGGTCCCCTTTCGGGGCTTCTGTACAAACTTCGAGCTGATTCGGTCAGACGGCCAGAAGTGTTGGCCTGGATATGTTCTGCATTGCGCATGACGCAGAAGGAGCTGGATGCGGCTTTTGAGGAGTTCTGGTATCAAGGAACCGTTTCGTGCAAAGGCATTATGTAATGGCAATGCAATACGCAAACGAAGATTCGCCACGAGTGCGCGGGCGACCAGAGCCCGATCCTGCAATTCCACTGCACCTACTTGATAATAGGGTAATAGGATAATAGGGACAGTGGGGCTGTTGAATCAGAAAAGGGGAAATCACTGATTTCTCAAGTGAGTAAGCGTGGCGACCTATGGCTCGTAACGGAGCAGGCGTGGACGCTGGATGAATACGCGGTTCAACAGGGGGGCGAGGCGAGTTGGACTGGCGATTCTTAATCCTCAGAAAACCGAGACCGCTTCCTGCTAATCCGGTTGCCATTCCCTTCCAGACAGGACTGTTCGCTCAAAGAATGGGTGTCAACCGGCACGGGTCCGCGCGTCTGGGGGCTAGCTAGAATACAGCCAATGAGTTTGGTAGTCGGGCAACCGCCAAGCGCCGCCCCGCAGTCGTGCGGTTGCTCCATCCGGCTCGGTCGCCGGATAGTGGTTCTGACCGGGAGGGGGCCGAATGGCGCGTGATGACGACTCACGATCCGGACGTGTTTCAGCCACCGATTCACTTCAAGCCGATTCACCGACCAAGCGCCTCGGTGCTGGTGCGGCGTACCTGCGCGCGATCGAGAATAATCCCAAGATGCAGGCCGGACTTGAACGGGCTCGGGTGAGGTTGACGGCCTTTGCCATAGTAGCACGTTTGGTTTCTGAGCCAGTGAACGAAGCACTCGCCTCCGTTGCAGCTGCGGTGGCGGAACCTATGGAAATACGTCGCGAATTTGTCGCAGCGTTGAGCAAGGCGATGAAGGGCGAGTTTCAGGAGTTGCGGGCACTCGTGGACAAATATCCCGAAGTGAAGCAGGCCGCAGACGGCTTGGAGTTGGCATCCGCAATGCGGAGCACTCACTCAAAGCAGCCTATGACGGCATCGTCGATGCTGGCCTG
>CAZTAR010000173.1:0-9432 GCA_964611695.1 uncultured Planctomycetaceae bacterium
GTTGTGGTGGCTGTCGACATCCCCACCCCACAACTGCCTAATAACAAGGCTGGGCGTCGTCGAAACGGCGCCCGCGACACCGCCATCGAGGGGATCACTGTCCGCAAAGATCACGGAGAGCTCGCCCAGCGATAAACCCGCCCACACGCCGGTCCCGATTCCGGAATAAACCTCAAGGTCGCCTTCAGGCGGCGCACTGATCTGCATGTCGAACTCAAAAAGCGTGAGCTGACCGGAGTGTATGGAGATATCGAATTGCTCCGCTCGCTCGATGATCGTACCGGGGCCACTCCCGAGAACCGAAGTAATATCCCCCGCAAAAGAAGTCAGGTACGTCAGGTCCGTCGCCGAAATGGTGTCGTCGTCGGGCGCGATCAAGTCGACCGAGTAAGCGATCATCTGATCCTCCGCCGGCGCATCAACAACAAAGCGAACCGTGAATTCGTAGACGCCGGCCGCACCGTCGGTCGTGATGATGAGGGGCGTTCCGGAATCCCCTTGTTGAACATCGAGGACGCCATGACCCGGTCCGGATGAGTCAGTCAACACGTACCAGCCATTGATTCCCGCCTGAGTTTCGGTCGCCGAAGTGAGGATAAGTGCGCCGAGAACGCAGATACGCGCGACTCGGTTTATTCGACGCAGGTTGAACATCGCTCGACCCCCCGTATGTTGGTTTGAGTCCGACGCTCCACGTCGAGACCCTGCGCTGAGCAGCGAAATTCATGACTTGGATCGATAGCCGGCCTGTTGCTCCCCCCAGAGCCGTCCGGCGTCGTCTAGCCCCGCTCTCAGGCTTCCTTGTATTCTACGCCCGCCGTTCCCTTGGCCAAACGGCGCCGGCGATTCTTCGCGTATTCTTCGAGTTATGGGAACTCACGCCCCCCTTTGTGATGCCTGGTCGGCGATTCCGGGGCCCAAGAGTCTCGGCCGGGTCGTGCCGAAAACGACGAGGCGGTCTATAATATCGCCAACTTGCAAGGCAGCGTGAAGAGGCCCAAGCGTTTCTTCACCGCCAAGTTTTCGGTGACAACATGCATGATAAAACAGCATCAGACTCTATGGTGGACCTGGAACGAATCAAAGCCGCGGTACGCGAAATCCTCACCGCGGTCGGCGAAGACCCGGATCGAGAGGGCCTGAGAGAGACACCGCGACGCGTCGCAAAGATGTACGAGGAGATGTTCGCGGGTTTGCGGGCTGATCCCGCCGACCACCTCAAACCCTTCTTCACGGAGACTTACGACGAGATGGTCGTCTTGCGCGACGTCCCCTTCCATTCGATGTGCGAACACCATCTTTTGCCGTTCGAGGGGAAGGCACACATTGCCTACTTGCCGGACGGCAAGGTCATCGGCCTGTCGAAGTTGGCTCGCGTCGTGGATGCGTTTGCTCATCGACCCCAAGTCCAGGAACGCCTTACCACCCAGATTGCCGACATCCTCATGGACAAGGCTGGCGCGAAAGGCGTCGCGGTCGTGATGGAGGCGGTCCATAGCTGCATGACCTGTCGCGGCGTCAAGAAGCCCGGGAGCACGATGGTCACATCAGCCGTCCGCGGCTACTGCCGCACCAGCACCCGAACCCGGGCAGAAGTCATGAGCTTGCTGCACAAGTAGGGGCGGAAAAAGCCGAAAAGTCAAAAAGCCAGATTTTTTTCGCGAAGATGGTCCAAGAAACCTTTCCTTGGCCCACGTTCGTTGGGGGTACGGTTATTGGGGAATGAGACGCGAGATGCGATTCTCGCGTCACCGTTCCGGCTGTGTCTCACCAAAGGTCGTACCTGTCTTTGGAATCCAACAACTGAAGTAATCGTACTTCCGGAGTGATACGTCCGAAATGATCGCTGTGCGTTTCCTTCGTAGCCAGGAGCGGGTGCCGAGGGAACCTGAAATTTTGGCAGTCATACTGCCTGACAAAATGGCCGATCGACCAACGCCCGTTGCCACAACCACACCCTGTAACTTGCCCCCCTGCAATTAATTATGGCGATGCCATCCCCAAGTGCCACTTCTTTGGCACAGATCATGCAATATGAGGAGCAGTCGGCTCAAGACGTGAGGCCGATGCGAAAACACTGCATACGAATGGAGGTATGAACCATGTTTCTCGGACGGAATCCAAGAAATGCGTTTGAGCAGATGCGGCGAGAATTGTACGGGATGCTGGATTCTTACGATCGCAGCTTCCGCAATCGGGCAGTTCCACCGCTCAACATCTGGGAAGACAGTGAGTGTCTGTACGCTGAGGCAGAGCTGCCCGGCATGACGCTTGAAGATCTGGAAATCTACGTCGAGGGCGATGCGCTCACACTCAAGGGCGGACGCAAAGCCGAGTTGTGTGACGACTGTACGTACCATCGCCAAGAGCGGCCGCTCGGTAGCTTTGGTAGAACGGTTCGGCTACCAGTTCAGATCAATGCCGACAAGGTGGAGGCGAAGCTGAAGAACGGCGTTCTCACGATCACCCTTCCCAAGGCGGAGGTCGCCAAGGCACGGCGGATAGAGGTCATAGCCAACTGAGTCGCCCCGGGTCGAGAAAACAAGAATCGCACTGCGAACACAACGAGTTCGACAGTGCTACGAAGAAAACAGGAGATTAATACCATGGCAACCGATACATGCATCGAAAAACAAGACTGCCAAGTCACCCGGGCTGAGCCAACGCGTGAGGGCCCGGCGTTTGTTCCAAAAGTAGACATCGTGGAGAAACCGGACGAGTTGCTTCTGTTCGCGGACGTGCCAGGCGTGTCCGCGGAGGACATCGAGATTGACTTTGAGAACGGCGCGCTCACGATCCACGCGAAGACCACACCGAGGCAAGACGAGAGACAAACGGAATACCTCGTCAACGAGTTTGCCGTCGGCGATTTCTTCCGCACATTCCAAATCGGCAAGGGGATCAAACCTGAGGCGATCAAAGCGGAAGTGAAGGACGGCGTCCTTACCCTGCATTTGCCAAAGTCAGACGCCCTAAAACCGAGGAAGATTGCGGTCGCCGGTAGTTGAGTCGCCGCGAATAGTCACAGTCGCCTGCCGCGCCGTCTGGAGCGAGTGAGCGACACGCGACCTTCTCCGGAGGAAGAGCGAAACAGCCAACGGGGTCGTCCGAACGGGCGGCCCCGTTCGTTTGATGCGTCAGTCGCGTTGCGTCTGCACCTCGTGCCGAACGTGAACTCCCGGATGTATTCAAAGGCCGACAGGAGCTTCGGCCGCGACAACCTGAAACTGCCCGCCACTCCCCTTGCGAATAATCCCGAGAACGTGTATCAAGAGGCGGCATCGTACGGTCGTCGCGGCATCGGGTGGCTTGAAGCTCCCCATCGAGATTCCGAATGGTTAGGCATCCTTATTCGGAATTTTGTACGGGATTCCGAATGGGGCACCGGAAGCAATCGCAGCTACAACTAAACGAAGTGAGGCAGGCAGCGAAATGACATACTCGAAAAGAAACCGTATCAGGATAAGCAGCCGGATTAGGGAGTTCATGGTCGTCCTCGTCACCGCCGTGTTCGCCTGCAGCCCAATCGAACGGGCCTGCGGGGATGATACCAGCCCACCGAGTGGGATGGACTTCCGGAAGGTCGTCAAGACGGCCAAGGCAAAAGTCTTCCCGGCTGTCATCTTCATCAAGTGCATCCGCGAGGGGCACGAATCCGGCAAGAAACTGTCGCAGGAAGTCGCCGGCAGTGGCGTGTTGATCTCGGCAAAGGGCGAGGCCCTCACGAACTGGCACGTTGTCGATAAGGCCACAGATGTGCGATGCCAACTGTACGACGGTCAAGCGATGGACGCAAAGGTTGTCGGGACCGACAAAGACACGGACCTCGCGCTGATTCAACTAGCAGTCCCGGATGATGCGGGACCCTTGCCATACGCCGTACTGGGAGATTCATTACGGCTCAAAGAAGGCGATTTCGTGATGGCAATGGGCGCGCCCTGGGGGATGAACCGCTCCGTCTCCATCGGAATTGTCTCCTGTACGCGCAGGTTCCTTCCCGAAAACAGCGAGTACAGCCTTTGGATCCAGACGGATGCGGCAATCAGCCCGGGGAACTCCGGCGGACCACTCGTCAACACGGACGGCGAGACGGTCGGGCTCAACACACGCGGCGTTCTGATGGGGGGTGACATGGGTTTCGCGGTGCCGTCAGACACCATCAAGTGCATTGTCACCCAACTTCGAGAACATGGCGAGGTCAACTGGAGTTGGACAGGCCTGCAAATTCAACCCCTGCGGGACTTCAACCGCAACATCTATTTCGATGCGACCGAAGGCTTCATCGTGGCGGAAACGGATCCGGACAGCCCTGCGCGTGAGGCCGGGTTCGTGGCGAAGGATCGGATCATCAGCATCAACGGCAAGCCGCTGACGGCCACAACGGAAGAGAACCTGCCCGCCATCAGGCGGCATATCGGATTGCTCCCCAAAAATACACCCGCTATCGTCGAGGTCGTCCGAAACGACAAACGCATCACGGTGGAACTCACGCCGCGAGAGAAGGGCAAGGTGGAGGGCGAGGAACTGGATTGCCCGCGCTGGGACTTCACTGTCAAGGCGATCAACCAGTTCGACAATCCACGTCTCCACTTCTTCCACAAGAAAGGCGTCTTCGTTTACGGCATCAAGTATCCCGGCAACGCCGCGGCTTCAAACCTGCAATCGCAGGACATCCTCTTGAAAATCGATGGCAAGGAGGTCGTGACACTGGAAGATGTGAAGGCAATCCACAAGGCGGCCACCGCGGATATCGACGGGAAGCACCGCATCGTGCTGTATGTCCTGCGAGACGGCCTATTGCGACAGGTCGTGCTCGACTACTCCCGCGATCACGAGAAGGAATAAAAAACGATCTCGGAACTGTGGCACAGGCCTCGCGCCTGTGTCTCCACCGTCCATTCCGGAGCCCATGATGATCAATCGAATCGTGCTTTCCCTGTTGGTTCTGTTGCCCCTTTCGAGCCTGCCGGCTGAAGAACACGAGACACCGGCGGATCGGAATGCGATCACGCAGGCCGTCTCTTCGTCACTCGTGCGCGTGGAGTTCAAGCTGCGCTACGACAAGGGCGAGGAGCCCCGATCGCCAGGGTGGAATTATCAGTGCCCGAATTGTGGGCGGCAACATTCGTTCTTCGACGCCGAAGAACTGATCAAAGAGGAACGGCCGGTAGAAGTTGCTGGCTTCGTGCTCTCTCCCACGCGAGTCCTCACCCGCGATCTCATGATACACCCGAGATTTGTTGAAAAGATCGTGGTCAGGTTTGGCGATCATGAAATTGAAGCAACACCGGCCGCCTACGCGAGCGATGAGGTGGCCGTCATACTCGAACTCGCCCGGCCGTTGGAAGGCACGAAACCTCTCTCCTTCGATGCCGCGAAAGCCCCCCCCTATTTCACGATCAGATACTCTCGATTCAGCAGCCTGTGGACGACGATCGTGGCATCATGGCCGGAGAAGTTGTACACCGCCTCCGATGGGAAGCGATTTCTCGCCCCCCCACAGGACAGTCTGATCGTCGATGGTGACGGTGTGCCGGTGGGTGTTTCCATGAACGGCAGAGTGCCCGCGGACAATTCATGGAAGGGCTCGCCACTGGATTGGCCGGCAGTCACGTCGACGGAGATGTCGAAGCTCTTGGCCAACTTGGAGCAACAGGTCGACGGTTCGATATTGCGCGTGAGGTTGAGCTTTCGGAGTCCCAAGCGGGACAGCAGTGTCGGCGATATTAACCTTGGTGGGGAATCCGAGAACGAGGGAACCAAGCACAACGTCACGGGAATCCTGTTCGACAAGACACAAATCCTCGTGCCCGCCGTCCTGGACCCTGCCACAACCGCCCTGCTGGAAGACATCACGGTCTTCGCGCCGGACGGCCAACCCGTGAGCGCGAAATTCGTTCATTCGCTACGAGATTACGGGTGCCTGATCGCGGAACTGGAAAAACCACTCGGCACCCCCTTGTCACTCGCCGACAGTCCCATCCTCGAATGCCGCAACAAGCTGTTGCCCTCCGCCGAGGTCATCATCCAAGGCGAAAAACGCGTCACATACTACAATCCTACCCGTCTCGGTTCCTTCTCGCTGAAATGGAAACAACAGGTATTCCCCACCACGGGTGACGAACAGCACCACCTGTTCCCTCACGATATGGATAGGCGGCTGCTAGCGATCCCGATCGTCAGGCGAATGAAAGTCTCCGAGCAGGACTCTTGGTCTTGGGGTCATGACAAGCCGATCCTGGTGCCCGCGGCGCAGGTCAAGGCGATCCTGTCCGACCTCGAAAACCACATCGATCCGAACAATATTCCATTGCCGGAGGAGGAGGAAAACCGCCTCGCATGGTTGGGCGTCGAGTTGCAGGGATTGACCAAGGATCTCGCGCGGGTCAACAACGTCTCGCACCTCACGCGCGACGGTGCGACCGGCGCGTTGATTTCTTATGTATATCCGGATTCACCTGCGGCAAAGGCCGGCGTCGAAACAGGCTGGATCCTCCTCCGGCTGCACGCCGAGGGTGAGCCCAAGCCGGTTGAAATCGAGGGCGAGGACGCATATGGAGCGTGGCATTGGTCGTTCCCCTGGAACCAGCTCGACGAAATCAGCGAAGAGTACTACGACGAGATGCCATTGCCGTGGCCATCTACCGAGAGCAGCTTGAACCGCGCATTGACCGACATGGGCTTCGGGAAGAAGTACACGGCCGAGTTCTTCCACAAAGGGAAAATCGTCCGGCGACAGTTCGAGATTGCGCAGAGCCCGCCGCACTACGAAGGTGCGCCCCGCTACAAGTCCAAACCGCTCGGTCTGACGGTTTGCGACCTGACGTATGAGGCGCGTCGCTACTTCCAGAAAACGGCGGACGATCCTGGTGTGGTCATCTCGAAAATCGAACCGGGTAGCAAGGCCGCCGTCGGAGGACTTAAACCGTTCGAGATCATCACACACGTGAATGACGAGCCTGTCCGAAGCGCAAAGGAATTCGAGTCGCTCATCTCAGGCCAAACAGAACTGCGCCTGGGCGTCAAGCGGATGACACAAGGACGAATCGTAAAACTGGAGCAGCCCGCCACAGAATCAGAACCGCAACCGTGAGGGGGTCGGCTTTCGTCCCGATGGATGGGTCCTCGCGGCACATCATGACCGCGTGCTGTCACGCGCGGCTCTGATCAGAGCCCCGACCGTGAGGGGGGGGTCAGTGCTCATTTGGAAGGCGCTCACGTTCGCAGGTTAACCGCTCAATGACACACCCGAGTCTGAGCATGAATACCGACCGTATCTTCAAGGTCGCAGTTCAAACCGTAATACGCGAGTAGAGCCTGATCAGATCGTCCACCATGCGGCGATGATCAAACTGGTCAAGGCACAGCTTGCGTCCCGCGTCGCCGTGTTCTGCCCGACGGCGAGGGTCTCGGGCGAGTTCCACCAGCGCATCGGCAAACGTGGCGATGTCATAAAGCGGCGCGGTCCTGCCTGTCTTGCCAGGGATGACGACCTCGGGAGCTCCGTCGATCGCGAAACAGACGGCAGGCTTCCGCATCAGCAGCGCCTGAACCACGGCACGCGGCAACCCCTCCCAGAGCGACGTGTGGGCAAGCAGATCGATCCCAGCGAGCACACGTGGCATTTGCTCCGGCGGAAGCAGGCCGGTAAGGAGCGTATTACGCCGGAGGCCACGGCGTTCGAGTTCAGCCTCGTAAGCGGGCCGGGCCGCGCCATCGCCAACCCAGACAAACCGCAAACGCGGCTCGCGGACGAGCGATTGCTGCATCACCTCGATGAGTTGCTCATAGCCTTTGTTGTAGAACAGCCGGGCGACCGTGCCGACAACGATTTCATCGTCGCCGAATCCCCACTCACTCCGGACCGCGGCACGGTCATACTTGTCCGGATCGAAATCCGCGACATCCATGCCGCTCCGAATCGTATGAAACTTGTCGGGGCGACCAATGCCGGCCTCCAACGCCTGTTCGGTCATGGCATCGGCAACACTGACAATCGCGTGGCACTTCTTTGCGCAGTATCGTTCCGCACAAGCATAGCCGGACCGGATCCATCGCGGCTGAGTCCTGTTAAAGCTCATCCCGTGAATCGTATGCACAATGGCGGGAACACCGACCCGAGTTGCCGCGATCCTCCCGAGAACGCCCGCCTTGCTGGAGTGTGTGTGGACGACATCCGGTCGCAACCGTTTGAAGAGGCGGTTCAGCGCGAAGAGCGCGCGGACGTCTTGAAACGGACATACCTGTCGAATCAGGCTCGGCACGATCTCGAAATCGTACCCCCCGTCACGCGCCCTCGGTTCGAGAGAACCTTCCGGTCCCGTCGTCGGACCGCTCACCAGAAACACTTCATGCCCCTGCTCTCTCAGCCCTTCACAGGTCAGGATTGTGTTCTCCTGCGCGCCGCCGATGATCAGTCTTGTGATGACGTGTACGATTCTCATGGTTCGTCAGAGGGTTCGTCAGAGTGCGATGCAACCGCTGGATCATCGCGGTGGGCGTCCAGTGTTCTGGCGTTCATCGATTGATGGACTCGGTTGAGTGCCACTGGTGGCTCGCCCGCTAGTACGATTCTGACCACGGGTACACTCGAAACAATGGCGGACAAGCCGCCAGTGGCACCCTTTGTTTGACCGATTACGGAATACTATTAGAGGCGGTTTCATGTGGGCTTCCTCACGCCGGTGGTTCTTCGTTGAGGTCGAGTTCCGGCGGTGCCGGCGCGGTCGCACGGTGCAGCCCCTCGACTTTGGCCCGCAGCACACCGGCCGGAGGCTCGGCGGCTTCGGCCCGTAACCGCAGTTTTTCCGAAGGCTCCGGGAGATTGGGGATATCATATCGCACCCAACGGAGGCAAAGCCCCCTGGCCGGCGCCGTCGGGCCTGTGTTTGCCCGGTTCCGCGCATCGAGAATATCCTTGGCATAGGCAGCTTCCCAATGTCCTCTTCCGATTTCGACGAGCGTGCCGACCATGTTGCGGACCTGCTTATAGAGGAAACCCGCCCCTTCGATGTCGACCTGGATTTCCCATCCAACTCGGCTTATCTCGATGCGATGAATCGTCCGCACGTTTGAGCTTCGCTCGTTGCCGGCGGAGACAAACGACGAATAGTCATGCGTGCCAACCCAATGCTGAGCGGCTTCCCGCATCCGATCGATGTCGAGTGCCTGCCAAAAGTGATATACGAACCGTTGCAAAAGGTGTTCACAGGGGCGGCACCTAGTGTTGTAGATCCGATACCGATAAAGCTTTGAAACGGCGGACCGAGTAGCGTGAAAGGTCAAAGGCACTTCCGAAAGCCGCAGGGCGGTCATGTCCTTAGGGAGCCGCGCACCGAGACTGCGAAAGATATTCCGAGTGGCAGTGGGAATCGTCGTGAAGACATTCTCGACATGGCCGGCCGCGTGTACGCCGGAGTCGGTTCGGCTACA
>CAZTAR010000174.1:0-9420 GCA_964611695.1 uncultured Planctomycetaceae bacterium
ATTACAAACAACCGCTCACAGGACACTGGCGGGCCAGCCGCCAGTGGCACCCATCATTCGACCGGTGACAGAGCGCTAGTGCTGCGTCAACCTTCATTCTGCGGGTTAACTGGGTTCCGGTTTCTGTGGCACAGGCGTCTCGCCTGTGTCTTCCACCGGCGGGACGCCGGTGCCACAAAAACCAGGGCAAAACCAACCCGCCAACTTAGGGTTGACAACGCGCTAGCGCCTGGAGCCCGACCCCGTACCCCAGAGTTATGGCCTCGTTCGCTGATCTGCCCCGCCGATCCTGATTCCCTCCCAGCAGGCAAGGAGGGAATCGAAGGGCTTGGAGTCCGCGACCTGGGAGAGTAGGATTCCGCTTCAGCCAAACGAGGGGACGGGCCGATGGAAAAGCCAACATGACCATCGATAAATCCCACACGATCTACATTGTTTCCGATGGAACCTGCCGGACATGCGAACAGCTTGTGCAGGCGGTGCTGTTGCAGTTCGTAGACAAAACGCCCAAGCTGATCCGCGAAGCAAACGTCCGTCGTCCTCAGCGTGCCGTCAAGATCATCCGCGAAGCGGCCAAAGTCAGGGGGACGGTGTTCTATACCCTCGTCGGAGAGAAGGTGCGCACCGCGATCAAAGAGGCCTCGGCCGAGCACACGGTTCCGGTCGTGGATCTCTTGGGGCCGGCGCTGGCTAGTTTGTATGACATGTTCCAGAGTATGCCGCAAGCCATGCCCGGCATGTTGTACAAATGGAACCGCTCGCACTTCGATCGGATAGACGCGATTGACTACACCCTCCACCACGATGATGGGCTCCGCCTGCACGAACTCGATCGGGCGGATGTCGTGTTGGTCGGCGTGTCGAGGGCCTCGAAAAGCAGCACCTGTTTCTATCTGGCCTATCGCGGAGTTCGCGCCGCGAACGTACCCCTCTTTCCCAATGAAGACCCGCCCAAGGAGCTGCGAAGACTCGATCCAAAGAAAGTGATCGGACTGACGATCAACGCTTACAGGCTTCAAAGCGTTCGCGAAGCGCGGATCAAAGGCTGGAGTTCAAAGTTCGATTCCGAGTACGCTGACAAATACGCGATCATCAAGGAGTTGAGAGCAACCAATGGCATGATGGCCAAACGCAAGTGGCGCAGCATCGATGTATCCTATAAAGCGATCGAGGAAGTGGCGAGAGAAGTGAGGGTGATGATGAACTTCACCAACGGTGGCCCGGAAGCAGTGTAATTCGTCGGCGCGCTCCTCACAGTAGGTTACATTCGTAACGATAGGCGCGTGCCACCCGATCGGCGATGAGGGGCGGCCACGGCAGCTATTCACTGCTAGTGCTGCGCCAACCTTCATTTTTCGGGTTAACTGGGTTTCGGTTTCTGTGGCACAGGCGTCTCGCCTGTGTCTTCCACCGGCGGGACGCCGTTGCCACAAATACCAGGGCGGAATCAACCCGCCAACTTAGGGTTGACAACGCACTAGCTGAGTAGCCCATGAGCAAGTCTTGTCAACAATGCGAAGGTACAGGGGTCCACCGCAACCCCAGGCACTTTTTCTACGCTGTAGCGCTGATGGCTAGCGGGGCACTCGTGTTTCTGCAATGGCCGCCGATTCCATCGCTCATCGGCTGTTTCGAACGCGCTGCCGTGGCCCTGGGGCTCCGGGAGGAAGTCGGGACGATGGCCATTTGGCTCGTGGCAGGCGTCCCGGCCATCTTCGGCATTGCCTTCCTGTACCTGTGGTTTTCCCATGACACCTGCCCCCAATGTGGCGGTACCGGCCGGCCGACACATTCTCCGTAACCACCAAAAACAGCGGTGTACCCGTGATCCGCGCCAGAAGCGCTGGCATAGGAACTGGGATAAGCACTGGTGCCCCGGCCGGGACCTTCATCGTCACATGCCCTATACTGGTACGGAGCCCGGACGAATCGGCTGCAACAAGACGTCTTCCTGGGAGCCGAATCCATGCGAGCGAAACTACTGAGTGTCGGCCTGGGCTGCGGCGCGGCCGTAATGCTCGCGTGCTGCAACATCAGCCTCTACAGCGACTTCGAGTATCAGCCCCTGGAATTCCCGTTTGAAGACGCGGGAGACATCGTCAGTATCGCGGCCTTCGGCATTCCGAATTGGAGCGACACCGAACCCCACAACGGCATCGATCTCATCATTGACGAACACGCGACGTCAGCGAGGCTCATCTCGCCCACGGCAGGCGTCTTGACGAACATCTTCACCAACGAAAACCCCTTCTCGGATCCCCCCGGCCAACTCCTTCTCACCATCGCCATTCGAATCAACAGCGAGTGGACCGTGAGCTTCGTACTCGAGCCAGGCACCGTCGATGCGGCAACCAAAGCCGAGCAGTTGGAGGCGATCCTCGTCAGCGTGGGCGAAGAAGTTGAAGTCGGCATGCCGGTGGCGAACCTGCTCGTCGGCGAACTCGGTCATCCACACCTGCACTACATGGTGCAACACGACGGCGAGCCCGTCTGCGCCTATGCACATTCATCCAACGCCGCGCGGGCCGTGTTCGAGAATCTCTCCGAACTTCCAGACAGCAGCCTGCCGGACGGGAACATCTGCTACGGCCAAAACTGATCCAAACTGCCGTAACACGATTCGGCACACCTCAAAGAAAGGCACACGCTGAAAAGGACGGGAGCATTCGGTGGGGCCGTCGCGCTACTCCGGCACGATCGGATATGCGCACATCAGTCGGATCAGCCCTTGCTCGGATAGTAGGTAACTCAGGCGCAACCGTGCGGGACGCGTGCCGAGTTCCGCTGCACGGCCGGCGCTGCGGTCCACGACTCCCAGCGCGCGGACGATGTCGTCTTGTGTGAAGTCGCCTCGGCCTTCGGCGACCGCCACGTACCGTGTGAGCCAGCCGACGGCGGCCATAGCCACGACAAGCGAAGCAAGCCCTTCCAACACGGAGAGGTCGTGGTAGCCTTTACCGAAGGCGTTGCGACTCAGCAAGCGGAGCCGCACGTAACGCGTGAGGAGTTCGTCGCGGGCGTCGGCGTCCAGATTGCATTGCGGCTGAACCGCGTCGAGTCGGTCGAACGTGCCACCGCTAAGGCCCTGAATGAGCTGCGGGATCGGGCCGTCACCGTTGCCAAGTTGGCCTGCACGGCGAAGCTGGCCGAATCGATAGCGGATGCCTGATAGAAAGGACGCCTGCGACTGGTGGAAAGTGATGTGTTCGCAATGTGCGAAGATCGCCTGGCGAAACAGCTTCAACTGCCGAAAGGTGGGTGCATCGATCGGCTTGGCCCGGAGCGACTCGACAGCGTTCGGCATGTCGGTGAGGAGCATATCCAACAGCTCAACGAGCTGTTCATCTTGAATCCTGCCGAGCTTTGCCTGCCGCAGCACGCCAAGCCAATCACTGAGGCCAAGCATCCGGTCGAGGAAAGGCATCGTCCCATTGCGGAGCCATGCGTCCAACTTCTCAACGAGGTCGTCCACCATCTCGGCCGGCAGCCCCCGCCCGGGTGTGATATCAATGTACGCAGTGGCGGCGGTGAAGGTGTGCGGGAGTTCCTCCTTCAACGCGGTCGCGAGTTCAGTCACTTCCGACTTGTGGTTGGGCAGCGGCTCGCCTTTGTTGTGTGCAACGCTTGGGCAATCGAACCGGATGCCGGCGCGCATGCGTTTGCCGTCCGATTCGAGTGTGAACGGATAGAGTCTGCACGCCAGCGGTTTTTCCCTCAGGCCATGCTCGGCATGAATGCGGCATTTTCCATCGGCAAGCAAAAACACGCAACCGCCGTCGGGCGTGTGGTTCAGCATGCACCGGCGGCCCTTACGCACATAGGGCGCTGCGCCAAGCTTGCCGGCCCACTTCCGCGCGTCGATCTTCCGACGGTCCGCTTCAGTAATATCCACGACGAGTTCGCGGCAGCACTTCGTGCAGCCCCGGCAGGCGTAGCGCTGAACCTTCACATCCGGCAGGATCACGGGAATGTTCATGGCGGTAGCATAACAAAACAGCGTAAAAAGGGCGTGCGATGAACAATGCCGCTGAACAGAACCACTACAGAGCCGGGCCGTGTCGGCCCGGACCGGCTCGGCACGAGCCGGCTCTGATCCTTGGCACGAGCCGGCGCTGAATCCCGAAACACACGGCTTTCGATCCTTGACACGCGCGGATCTGATGCCCGCCACACCCGGTCCTGAACACCGGCTTGACGATTGAAGGCCCGACTCCTAGCATCCATCTGCGTTTGATGCCTCGCCTATGACCATTGACCTGGAGGAATCCCCATGAAGAAGAACCTCATCAAGTGTTGTTGTGCCCTGGCGCTGTGTGGGCTGCTGGTCTCCCCTGCCGTGGCTGGCGAAAAGATCGACAATCCGCAGTACAAGCATTGGGCCCAGTTCAAGGTCGGCAGTTTTGCCAAGTGCAAGATGGTCCAAAATGTCGAAGCCGGTGGGATGAAGATGGAGACGACGACCACCACGACCACCACCCTCAAGAAACTTTCGGCCGAGAAAGCGGTCATCGAAATAGAGATGGTCACCGTTGCCAACGGGCAAGAAATGAAGATGCCCGCGACGACGCAGGATATCCCCGCAAAGATCGACAAGCCGAAGCCGGAGGAGACCAAGCCCCCCAAGGACAAGCCAAAGACCAAACAGGGCAAAGAGGTCCTCGACATCGCAGGCAAAAAGATCAAGACCGAATGGACCGAGAGCACAATGAAACACGCTCAGACCACCGTCACCACCAAGATGTGGATGAGCGAGGAAATCCCGGGACAGATGGTGAAGATGAAGGTCAATACCAGCGGCGAAGCCAAGATGGTCAGCGAGACAATCCTCATCAAGTTCAAAGCGGATAAGAAGTAGGGAAGGGGCCGAGGGAAATAGGGGCGGGGGGAGGATGGGTACATGAGTACAAAAAACAATTGCATCGGGATAATGATGGCCCGAATTGGGAGAGATTGAATGAACAAGAAAACAAGTTTCTTTTTTGTGTGCGTCGCTCTGACTGGATTGCTGCTCGGCATACCAGCAACCGCCACGGCCGATGGTGACGATAAACAGTTGACGATCGGAGACAAAGCACCCCCCATCGAGATTTCGCACTGGATCAAGGGCGACAAGGTCGCGGAGTTCAAGAAGGACAGCGTGTATGTGCTGGAGTTCTGGGCGACCTGGTGCGGCCCCTGTGTCGCCGGGATGCCTCACCTTTCTGAGTTACAGAAAGAGTACGCCGACAAGCATGTCACGATCATCGGCGTGAGCGATGAGGACCTGGACACCGTCACGAAATTCCTCTCGAAGAAGAGTGGCAAGGACGAAACGACCCACAACGACCGGGCGACCTACACACTGGCGACGGACCCGGACAAGTCGGTGTACACGGACTACATGCTGGCGGCAAACCAGCAAGGCATCCCAACCGCCTTCATCATCGGCAAGGACCGGAAAATCGAATGGATCGGCCATCCCATGGACATGGACGACGCGCTGAAGGCCGTCGTCCATGGCAAGTGGGACCGCAAGGCCTTCAAGAAGAAATTAGAGAAAGAACAGGCATTACAGAAGAAACTCCAGGAAGTTCGGAAAAAGCTTTCCAAGAGCCTGGATGGGGAAGACTGGGCTGAGGCGATCAAGATCCTGGACGAGCTTCTCGCCATCGACGAAGGCAATACCCGCATGCAGACCATGAAGTTCATGATCATCGCCGGCGAACAGGGTGACTACGAGCGTGCTTACAAGTTCGCCGAGAAGGCCGTCGAGAAAGCCTGGGAGAACGGCCATGCATTGAATGCGTGGGCCTGGACCATCGTGGACGAGGAGAGCCTCAAAAAGCGAGATCTGGACCTGGCCATGAAGGCTGCCGAGCAAGCCAACAAACTTACCGAAGGCAAAGATGCTTCCATCCTCGATACCCTTGCCCGCGTGTATTTTGAAAAGGGCGACCTCGAAATGGCGATCAAGTATCAACGCAAGGCCGTCGAAAGCCTCGAAGGCGCCGAAGGGCGGATGGCGGAGGAGATCGCCAAGACCCTCAAAAAGTACAAAGAACAGGCCGACAAGGGCAAAAAGAAGTAAGCGGCCTCTTTAAGAACGATGGTCGCGAGTGCGAGAATAGAGACGCTGGCGCGTGAATCCCTTCTCGCACCCCTGATAGTAAGGAAACCCCGCACTGGAGCATCACAAGACGGGAATCCAGATCCTGGCACAAAAATAGCAACTCACGCTGTCACTGGCGACCGCTCAACACGAGCCAGGCATGACGATGCATATTCTGCAAGGGCGCCGGAGGAACGATCCTCCGGCGCTTGCAGTGCGAATTGTTCGAGTTCCGACACCCGCCCCTCATCGAGCCACTGCGCCACGAGGTTCCCCCATGCTTCATATGGAGAAGAGGGACAGGCCCCTGGCGCATTCGCATCGAGCAAGCGCACCTTCCGACCGCGCGTGGCCCGCTGCATCTCGACCTTATCAAGCGACAAAAAGCATAGCCCCAAACGCCGACCCGGCGAATACTTCAAACCGACGGAAACCGCCAGCGATCGTCGCACGGCAAGCGGCAATGCGAGCACAACCCAATCAAGCAGATCAAATCGGTCGTGCGAGCCGGTGACAACCATTTCGTCACCCTGTAGCACACCCAGCAGGATGGGCAAGACTTCGGCAGTCGATGGTTGTCGGCCCCGTGCGGCGTCAGACTGAACAACCTCGGCATTAATCGCATCGCCCGTTTCGGATGCCGCACCCTGCTCCGGATCGACGACCTGCAATTCCAATCGATCCAACTGTCGAGGCGGGTCCAGGACCGGCTTGCCACCGACGGCGCTTACCAGAGCCGCATACACTCGGCCGGCGTTGCAGCCAAAAGCGAGGTATTCCTGTGCATCCAACACCACAATGTGAGTATGCACCCGCAACCCGCCCCGGGCCGTGTGTTCCTTCCCAGCATACTGTGACAGCGCAACGCAGTATCGGCCATTCGCGAGCGGATAAGCCGACAACGCACGGGCCTGCTCATCGCTATCGCACAAGCTCCCATGCGAGGGTGTCCGCCGAACGATCTCCGCCTTCTCCTCGGGCCTCACGCTCCCGCTCGCAGCGATGATGCGATAACCCTCGGCCGTCACGGATCGAACGGAAGTAAAGATCACTTGGTCCACAGGCATCCGCTGAGCTGACGCTGCCGCCGGCGGATTCACAGTTGATCGATCATCCATTCAAACGGCTCCAGTACGCCTCTAAGGGCGGTGTGCAAAGGGATGGGAACCACGCTGTCCCCGGCCGTCGCATAACCCAGCGATCCGACGACGCTCGATGCGAAGAACGCGACGTTGGCAAACCGACTATCACACAGGTTCCAAACTCGATTCAGATTCGCCTGCACGAATGCCTGTGGATCGTCGAAGCACTCCGGGTTGTGGTCCGCCTTGCACAGCAACAGAGCGATAGGCGTCTCCACGCGTTGCCCGCGTTTGCCGCCGCTCAGGCTGTCGATATAGCTCAGCATCTTCAACGCGGAGAAGTCCGGCTGCGTTGATCCGTTGGCGGCGAGCGCGGCGTCCACAAGCAATAGAATGCCGGCCGACTTATTCAACAGGCTGTGAATGACGCGAAACGTCTTCGGCGTCGTGACCTCCGCGCTGAGAGATTCTCCCGCCATGTCGGGCATCACCAGGTCCACCCATCTCGCCGCAGCGGCCCGCCGCCGCACTTGGTAGTAGGCCCAATACCACTGGTCCGCCTCCATCGGCGTCTTCGGCGGGAACATCCGGTGGGCCATGTGGCTGATCACCGTCTGCTGCAAGTCGATCGAGTAGGCCCCCTTCGGAATCGCCTCAAAATCGCCCGCGCGCTGGGAGAGCATGTCGAGCAGGAATCCCAAATACACCGTCTTGCCGACGTTGCTCTCGCCAATCACGCTCACGATGCTGGGCTCTCGCTCCTGCGCTCGGGCATCCTGCAAAATCGCCAACGGCGCAAAGCACTCCTGACACAACAGGGTCTCCTCACCGTTTTCCGTCCCGCAGATCAGGCAGCCCGTTTCACTTGTCGTGGTGACACATCCCTTGGCCACATCGTTCTCCCACTAGAGGGTTTTGCACAACCGAGTACCGCCCCACACCCCTGTCGGCCGAGGCAAACCGCGGGTTTTCAACGTCCGACTCGGGAGCCAAACGTTGGTACCGCGATCGGTTTCAATTCGGTGCGTTGCCGGGTTTTGCCACTGCGGGAACGGTCGGTTTCGCGCATACGTCCATGGCACACCGAAAGCCGACATTGTGGGCCCGCGCCAAATTCACCAAGCCCGTTCTGAACACCCCCGCAGCTTGTGCCGGAAAGTACGTATCAAAAGCGCCCCCGCGGATGGCCGACATCCGCATGTCGCCCACAATCGGATTCCCCGCACCGTCGGTCACGTTGAACTCGCACCCGGTCCACTCCCAAACATTGCCAACAAGCTGGTACACCTGATTAGGCGTGGCCCCATTCTCATACTCGTGGACCGAAGTCGTGTGCCCGATGCCGGACGCCCAGATGTTGCACCGCTTGGTATCGAGCGCATCCCCCCAGGGATAACGACGAAGCACGTTCGCCTCACTCCGAATCTGCCAAGTCGCCGTCATCTGCCACTCGGCTTCCGTGGGCAGCCGAAAGCCCGCCCATCGGGCATAGGCCGCCGCCTCATAGTAGCACACGCCGACAACCGGATGTGATGCCAAACGCTGACTGTGACGACCGTCACGCCAATACCGAGGCGCCGTCTGGCCGGTAATATCCTTGAAGTCGATCAGATGCGGCCAGACATCCTCGGGCCAAAGCGACAACTCCTCGTACCCCCCGGCATCAACAAACTTTTGAAACTGCGCGTTGGTGATCGTGTAGCGAGCCAGCAGAAACGGCTCCGTGTCGATCGCGGTCTCCGGGCATCCGGGATAATCGTTGACCGTCTGCGGCAGACTGGCGAAGCCTTCCGGCACAATCGCGAACGTGTCGTCGATTCGTTCCCGCGTGGATCGGCAGACCTCTGCCAGTTTCGGATGGCCTTTCCATTGCGCGGCATTGGCCAAGAGATGACCCAGGCGTTCGAGTTGCACGCACTGATTCAGCGGATCGGAATCCAGCCGAACGCGTTCCGCCGGGTCGAACAAATCCGGCTCAAACTCCGGAGGCGGAGGCCCCTTGGCATCCGTTGGCCGACGTGTTGTATTGCGAGAAAAAAGTTGCAGCACGTTCCAATACCTCCTGAGAATGCCGTGTTTCGAGATTGCCGTGTTCCCGAAGAGACGCTGAAAGCACTAAGTACCTCACCACACCTGAATCTTCGGGTAGCGTCGGCCCCCCGTGGCCGACGTATGCGACGAAAGACTGTTCTGCAATCCCCGTCGGCCACAGGGAGCCGACGCTACCACCCGAACGTTATCGTGTGGTGG
>CAZTAR010000175.1:0-9401 GCA_964611695.1 uncultured Planctomycetaceae bacterium
GGCCCACGACGAGAAGGACGCGGCCGGTGAAGGTGATGTTGTGGAAATCATGGAATGTCGCCCGATTAGCAAGCGAAAATCGTGGCGATTGTCCAAGATCGTTAAAAAGGCAGCCGAAGGCTAGGCTGGGTTCTCGGACATGATACAGAGCGAAAGCATTGTTGACATCGCGGACAATACCGGCGCGAAGCGAGCGTTGGTGATTCGTGTGCTTGGCGGTTCGACGGGCCATAAGCGTTTCACGCGACGAGTCGCCAGTGTTGGAGATATCGTTGTCTGTGCCGTCAAAAAGGCTTTGCCGAACAGTGATTACTACATCGGCAAAACACGCAAAGACCGGCAGACCCATCGAGTCATCAAGGCGGTCGTGGTCAGGACGAAGTTTCCCGTTCGGCGACCGGACGGCAGCTACGTCAGATTCGACAGCAACGCCGCGGTGATCATCGACGAGGAAAAGAACCCCAAGGGCACCCGTATCTTCGGGGCCGTGGCGCGGGAACTGCGGGAAAAGGGCTTTATGAAGATTGTCTCGCTGGCGAGCGAGGTCATCTGACCAGCGATTGGCGCGGTGACGCGCGGCTTACACGGGATGAATCGGCATGGCGGCGAAGATTCGCAAAAATGATCGGGTTGAGGTCATCGCGGGTGACCACAAAGGGGAGCAAGGCACGGTTTTGCGTGTCGATCCCAAGAAGGGCACTCTCGTCATCGAGGGCGTGAACTTCGTCTATCGCCATCTTCGGCCTAGCCGACAGAACCCCCAGGGGGGGCGTGTTCGGAAAGAGGCCCCGGTCCATCTGTCGAACGTCTTGCCCGTGGATCCGAAGACGGGGCACGGGAGTCGCGTTCATTTTGAGATCGAGCGTAACGAAGCGGGTAAGGTTGTCTCTTCACGACGTGTGACGCGCGGCGGCACCGTCCTGGAGGGGTCGAAGAAAAAGTAGTGCAATGTGTCGACGGTGAGATTCCGTCGGCGATTAAGAGCGGAAACGATCATGATCCGGCTGTCCGACGATTACACGACCAACATCCTTCCGGCTCTGCAGAATGAGCTTGGCCGAACGAATCGCTTGTCGATTCCTCGGCTGGAGAAAGTTGTTGTTTCGATGGGCCTTGGAAAAGCGATTGCCGAGAAGAAACGCATGGAGTCCGCCCGGAAGGAATTGGCCTTGATCGCGGGCCAGCGTCCGATCATCTGTGCCGCACGCAAGAGTGTATCAAACTTCAAGTTGCGTCGTGGTTACAAGGTCGGATTGAAAGTGACCCTTCGCGGCGCGCGGATGTACGAGTTTCTGGAGCGGCTGATCCATGTGGCCATTCCGCGTGCGCGTGACTTCCGCGGTCTGAACCCCAACAGCTTCGACGGTCGCGGCAATTACAGCATGGGCCTTGCGGAGCAGACGATCTTCCCTGAGATCGATGCCGACAAGGTCGAGTTTCAGCAGGGCATGAACATTACCGTCGTGACGACGGCCAGTAACGACAGCGAGGGGAGGCGTCTTCTCACGCTCATGGGAATGCCCTTCCGCAAGGATGAGAAGTCTGAGGCGAAGGGCAATTGATTGAGATTGCCCCGCGGCGACACGGCTGTCGCGAGCGGTTTGTGTGAGAATGTAGTCCAATCCGCAGATTAGGAGCGATCGCCAGGCATGGCTAGAAAGAGTCTGAGAATCAAAGCGGAGGCGACGCAGAAATTCGCAGTACGCCAGTACACGCGATGCCAGATCTGCGGCCGCCCACGGGCGGTTTACAAGAAGTTTCGCATCTGTCGAATCTGCTTCAGAACGATGGCGTTGGAAGGCAAGATTCCAGGTGTTCGCAAGGCGAGTTGGTGATCGTTAGCGCGAGTTGGTGATGGTTGGCGTTTGAGTTGTCCTTCAAGAGGCTAGAGGCGAGAACAGTATGTGGAGTGATCCCATAGCTGATTTGTTGACGCGGATTCGCAACGGCACCCGCAATCGGAGTCTGCAGGTCAAGGCTCCGCGCAGCGGCGTGAAGCTGGCTATCTGCAACGTGTTGAAAGATGAGGGTTTCATCGACGACGTCGAAGAAATCGCCGACGCCAAGCAAGGGCTGCTTCGGATCACCCTGAAGTATGGTCCTCGTCGGGAACAGGTCATCAACCGTATCCGGCGAGAGAGCAAGGGTGGTTGTCGGGTCTATGTCGGTGTGGACGATATCCCGCGCGTGCTCAATGGCCTCGGGATCGCCATCGTTTCGACGAGTCGTGGTGTGATGAGCGACCGGAAGTGTCGCGAGCAGAATCTGGGCGGCGAGTTGCTCTGCACGGTTTACTAAGAGTTCCGTGTTGGGACCAGGACCGTGTTCCCGCGAAAAAAGCGGAACTCGGCTCTCAAGGTCGCCCGGTGCAATAGGAAAGCCTAATGTCGCGTATCGGCAAGAAACCAATCCCGGTGCCCTCCGGTGCCAAGGTGGAGATCAAGCAGCGGCTCGTCTCCGTCACAGGCCCGAAGGGCAATCTATCGTGGGAACACCCGGTCGGTGTCGCGGTGGCTCTCGACGACAATGCGGTCACAGTGACGCGCGATTCGGATCAATCCCACCATCGCGCCTATCACGGTTTGGCTCGAGCGCTCATCAACAATATGGTGATTGGCGTGACGCAGGGCTATGAACGGAAGATGGAAATCTATGGGACCGGTTATGGTTGCGCATTGAGCGGCAACACCCTCGAGTTAAACGTCGGCTACGCCAATGTGATCAAGCTGTCGATTCCTGCCGGTGTGAAGGTCGACATCGAAGTGCCGGCGACCCGAGGTGACGATACCCCCGCGAAGTTGACGGTCAGCGGGATAGACAAACAAGCCGTCGGGCATTTTGCTCGGACGATCAAGGACGCCCGTCATCCGGAGCCTTACAAGGGCAAGGGTGTACGGTACGCGGGCGAACAGATCAGGCGGAAGGCCGGTAAGGCCTTCGCTGGCGCGGGCGGCTAGGGACGGACGATGGTGAAGCGATGAACCAATTAGAACTCAAAAAAACTCGGCGGTTGCGTCGTCGGCGATCGGTTCGCCACAAGGTTCGCGGTACGCCGGATCGGCCGCGGCTGAGTGTCTTTCGCAGCCTGAAGAATATCAGCGTCCAGCTGATCGACGATATCAGCGGGCGCACGCTCTGTTCCGCCGGGACGATGAGCAAGCAAACCACCGACAAACTCAAGACGGGTGGCAACTGCGATGCGGCGGTTGCGGTGGGGCAAGTGATCGGCGAACGTGCCAGAATGCAAGGCATTCGCAAGATCACGTTTGACCGCAACGGATACCGGTATCACGGTCGCGTCAAGGCTTTGGCCGAGGCGATGCGGAAGACCGGATTGGAGTTTTGATGCTGCGTCCCGACATGACGACGCACTTGAAGCGAGTCAAGGAATCAAACGAGTACGGGTGTAATTGATGGCCAGACCCCAAAGCCGAGTTGTTGATGTGCAGGAAGGACCCGCCTTCGAAGAAAACGTGGTGCGCGTCTACCGCTGCTCGAAGGTTGTGAAAGGTGGTCGCCGTTTCAGCTTCGCCGCCCTCGTTGTCGTGGGTGATCGAGAGCAAAAGGTTGGCTACGGATACGGCAAGGCGAACGAAGTGCCCTCGGCCGTGGAGAAGGCCAGGAAGCAGGCGACGCGGGCCATGCGGCCGATTAAGCTCAGCGGTTCCACGATTCCGCACATGGTCATGGGCCGTTTTGGATCGAGCCGTGTCCGGCTTTTGCCTGCCAGCGAGGGAACGGGTGTGATTGCCGGCGCCAGTGTGCGTGCCGTGCTTGAGCTCGCCGGCGTTCGTGATTGCCTGACCAAGGTCTACGGCTCGACCAGCCCGAAGAATCTGATCAAAGCCACGATGGATGCCCTCATGACCCTACGCGATCGAGCGACTGTTGAATCGCTGCGTGGCGTCGGCCTTTCGAATTGACTGAATTGATTGAATTGACCGCAATGCCGAGATCGGGATCGAGATAGAGATGAATATTACGGATATCACTAAGAAGGCTGGCGGTCATCAGAAGCGGAAGCGCGTGGGCCGTGGCGAGGCCAGCGGCCGAGGCAAGACCTGTGGCCGAGGCCACAAAGGCGCCGGCGCCAGAAGCGGCGCTTCCAAAGAGAACCTCGCTGAAGGCGCGGCCTTTCCGCTCTTCCGGCGTCTTCCCAAGTACGGCTTCAACAATGCTCTGTTCCGGACGGTCTACCAGGTTGTGAACCTTGCGGACCTGGAGACCCGCTTCGACGACGGCGCCCATGTGACGGCGGTCGCCCTCCAAGATGTCGGCCTCATCCGCGACTCCAAGGATCGCGTCAAGATCTTGGGCAACGGGGAATTGAACAAGAAGCTCAAGATCGAGGCACATCGTTTCAGCGCTTCCGCCGCCAGTAAGATCGAGAACGCGGGCGGAACGGTGACACGGCTCGGCCCGCAGCCCAAGAAGAAGTTTGTCAAACGCGAAAAGCCGCCGGAGAAGGCGGACGCCAAGGCAAAGGGCGAGAAAAAGGGAAAGAAGGACAAGGACAAGAAGAAGCCGGAGAAAGCCGAGAAGCAGAAGAAAGAGAAGAAGACCGAGTAACAGGTCTTATGTCGGTCGGCCCGGGTAGTTGACTCGGGATCGCAAACAGTCATCCGCGCCATCGGCGCCGTGTTGGACCAAGAGTTGCCATGTTTCGAGCATTCTTGAACATCTTCAAGGTCAAAGACCTACGCAACAAGATCCTCTTTACCTTGGGTCTTCTCGCGGTCTATCGCATTGGCTTCTACGTGCCGGTTCCAGGTGTGGACCAGACGGAGTTGACCCGTTACTTCGAGAACCTTGGTTCCGGTGGCGGCGGCATCGGGCAGCTCACCGAATACTTCGCGATGTTCACCGGCGGCAACCTCCAGCAGAGCACGATCTTCGGCCTGGGTATCATGCCGTACATCTCGGCGTCGATCATCCTTCAGCTTTTGGGCACAGTCGTGCCGGCCCTGGAGAAACTGCGAAAAGAAGGACAGGTCGGCCAGAAGAAGATCCAGGAGTATACCCGCTACCTGACGGTCGGCATTTGCCTCATCCAGAGTGCCTTCTGGTTGAAGTTCATCTCGAGCGGGGGCATGGTCTATTCGGAATTCAGTGACTTGGGCGCGAATCTCGGAGGAACCCTAGGTTTCTGGTTTGTCGGTATCACCGGCATGACAGCGGGCACAGTCTTCCTCATGTGGCTCGGTGAGCAGATCGACGAGTACGGAATCGGCAACGGGATCAGCCTGATCATCATGGCCGGTATTGTGGCCAGGATGCCCAGCGCTGTTTTCATGGTGATTAACAACGCCTCGGTCGACGTCACGGGCGATGCCCAATTCGGCCCCGGCAAGATCCTCTTCCTCATGTTGGCTTTTGTAGGCGTGGTCGCAGGTTCTATTCTCATTACGCAAGGACAGCGGCGCATTCCGATCCAGCAGGCCAAGCAGACCCGCGGGCGCCGTGTTTTCGGCGGACAGCGCCAGTACTTGCCCCTGCGTGTGAATCATGGCGGCGTCATGCCGATCATTTTTGCCAGCAGTTTGTTGATCTTCCCGGGTTTGGTCTTTGACTGGCTGGCGAATCTTGTTCCCACCAGCAGCTTCCTGACCATGCTCGCATCCGAGTTCAGCGGTTCGAGTTTCCTGTACGCCGCTTCTTACGTCGCCTTGGTCTATTTCTTTGCCTACTTCTGGACGACGGTCCAGTTCCAGCCAAAGGACATGGCGAATCAGCTCCGCGATTATGGCAGTTTCATCCCTGGATTGCGGCCCGGCAAACGGACGGCCGACTATCTTGAAACCGTCATGACCCGCATTACGTATGTTGGCGCAGGCTTTCTAGCGGCCATTGCCATTATTCCGCAGGTGATCGCCTCGACGCTGGAGATACCCATGATGGTATCTTCCTTCCTCGGCGGGACCGGGCTTCTGATTGTCGTCAGTGTGGGCCTGGACCTCGTTCAGCGAATTGAAGCCAACCTGATTATGCGTAATTATGGCGGCTTCCTCGGCGACAGCGGCGGATCGAGAATCAAGGGAGCCTACGCGTGAATCTAGTCCTGTTAGGTCCACCTGGCGCCGGCAAGGGAACGCAGGCCGTTCGCTTGGCGAGTTCACTCTCCCTCGTGCATCTGTCCAGCGGCGACATCCTCCGCGCTGAGCGCAAGGCGAATACCGCATTGGGTCGCCAGGCGCAGGCGTTCATGGATCGGGGCGACCTGGTTCCGGACGATCTGATCCTATCGATGATGATGGATCACGTTACAAAGCCGCCGGCCAGTGACGGTTTCTTGTTGGATGGCTTTCCCAGGACGGTCGCTCAGGCCCAAGGGCTCGATGAAAGGCTCAAAGATCGCGGTCTCAAGCTTGACGCGGTCATCAATATGCGGGTGGAGGACGCTGAAGTGACAAAGCGTCTCACCGGCCGGTGGTCTTGTCCCAAGGACGGCCACATCTATCACGAAGTTTTCTCACCTCCGGCAAAGGCCGAAGTGTGCGACGATTGCGGTACCGCTTTAACACGGCGGAAAGATGACACCCCCGAGGTCGTGGGGCAGCGGTTGGAGACATACCACCGGCAGACGGAGCCGTTGGCGGCCTATTATCTCCAGAGTGGGGTGTTGAAAGAGGTCGAAGCGGGCGGCGCGGTCGATCAGGTTGCGGCTGCGATGACCGAGGTATGTCAGGCCTTATGAGAGGAACACCGACCTCTGAGGGATTGCGCGAGTCGCGGAATGGGCTGGCCATGGCTGTATTGAAAAGCCCTCGCGAAATAGAGTTGATGCGAGATGCTGGCCGCGTGGTCCGGCGAGTGCTGGAGCGGATGCGTGAGTTGGTTCGGCCTGGGATTCGCACGGCCGAGTTGAGTGACGCGGCGGACGAGATAATCGAGGCGGCTGGTTGTGCGGCGTTGTTCAAAGGTGTATGCACGCCGGTAACAAAGTTCCCGTTTCCGTCAGCGATCTGTGCAAGTGTGAACGAAGAAGTTGTTCATGGCATACCGGGCGACCGGGTGCTGAAAGATGGCGACATTATCAGCGTGGACTGCGGCGTGCGGCTCAAGGGTTACTGTGGTGATGCCGCGATTACGCTACCCGTGGGCAAGATTGGCCCGGAAGTGCACCGGTTGCTGGACATTACGCAAAGCACTCTGGACTTGGCCATCGCGGAAATTCGGCCGGGTCGAATGTGGGCTGAAGTCGCTGGCCTGATGCAGTCTCACGTGGAGTCCGCCGGTTTCTCCGTTGTTCGCGACTTTGTCGGGCACGGGATCGGCCGAGAGATGCATGAAGAGCCAAAGGTGCCGAACTACGCGGCCCGCTCGAATGCCCACCAGGACTTCTGTTTGGAGCCAGGTCTGGTCATTGCGGTCGAACCGATGGTGAACGCAGGCCGGCACGAGGTCAGACCTGGCGATGCCAGTGGTTGGCCGCAAGTGACGAGAGACGGCCGTTGGTCGGCCCATTATGAGCACACCCTCGCCGTGACCGAGAATGGCGTGGACGTGTTGACGGACGGGCGATGATGCCCGGTGGCTTGTTGACGCTCGGATGAGGTGTCGACAGCTTGATGAAGCCTTGACGGTTCGTCAGTCTCTTGTTTGGAATCGGATATCGAGGGAGTAGGCCCATGAAAGTTCGCAGCAGTGTTCGACGCATATGTGAGAGCTGCAAGATCGTGAAGCGGAAGGGCGTGGTTCGGGTGATATGTTCAGCGAATCCGCGTCACAAGCAGCGGCAGGGTTAGAGAATCTGTTTTTTGGCCAGGAGTTGATAGATGCCGCGTATTGCCGGAGTTGACATTCCCAACGAGAAGCGCATCGTGATCGCGCTGACTTACATCTACGGTGTGGGTCCGCATCACAGCGAGGCGATTCTCAAAGAGGCCGGGATCGAGCATTCGGTCCGTGCCAAGAAACTGACGGAAGACGAGATCAGCCGCATCGCGTCGATCATCGACCGGACCTACATCGTCGAGGGTCAGCTTCGCCGGCAGGTGACGCAGAACATTGCTCGTCTGAAAGACATCCAGTGTTACCGTGGCGTCCGGCATCGTCGCGGCCTACCGGTTCGGGGACAGCGGACGCGCACGAACGCGCGGACGCGGAAGGGCCCCAAGAAGACGGTTGCAGGCAAGAAGGGTGTGAAGGAATTGCGAAGTTAGCACTCTTTGTGAATAGCGGCTGAGTCGGGTCGTATTGCGCACGATTGGAGATCATCGAAACGTGGCCAAGTCATCAGGAAAACGAAAGACGCGGCGGAATCTGGCGCGAGCCATCGCCCACGTCAAATCGAGTTTCAACAATACGCTCGTGACCATTACGGATCCTTCGGGCGAAACGTTGTGTTGGCAGTCAGCAGGCACCGTCGGCTTCAAGGGCACCCGCAAGAGCACGCCCTTTGCCGCCCAGCGGGCCGGCGAGACGGCGGGTAGCACAGCGCGTCGGAAGTTCGGGGTTGTTGAGCTGGAAGTCCGTGTGAAGGGTCCGGGCAGCGGTCGGGAATCGGCTGTGGCCGGGCTCCAATCCAGCGGCCTTCGGATCGTATCGATAGAAGATGTTACGCCGTTGCCTCACAACGGCTGTCGGCCCTCTCGAAAGCGGAGAGTCTAGTCCCACTTGCATGGGGATCGTTATGGGAAGAGATCTAGGACCATCCTGTCGCAAGTGTCGTCGTGAAGGCATCAAGTTGATGCTCAAAGGGACGCGTTGCGAGAGCGCGAAGTGCCCGATGGAAAAACCTTCGCGGAACGTACCGCCCGGAGGCCAGCGGTCTTTCCGACGTCGCCAGGCCAGCGAGTATGGCAAGCGACTGCGAGAGACGCAGAAGGTCAAACGGTACTACGGACTCTTTGACAAGCAGTTCCGCCGGTGCCTGGCTTTGGCCCAGCGGTCGAAGGAGAACACCGGCCAGGCACTGCTCGGCCTGCTCGAGCGCCGCTTGGACAATGTGGTGTGCAAGCTCGGGATGTCCCCCTCGTGCAAGGCCGCGCGGATCAGCGTCGGGCACAACCATTTCACCGTAAACGGCAAGCGTGTCAACAAACCGGGATACCTTGTCCATGTAGGGGATACCATCAGTGTTCGCGACCGACCGGCCAGCCAGAAGATGGTTCGCGCGGCGTGCGAGTCCGATGCGGGCCGTCTCGTGCAGCCGTGGCTGAAGCTGGAAGCGAGCAAACTGGAGGGGACGGTTCTGGCGTTGCCGTCGCGTGATGACGTGCAGATACCGGTCGAGGAACAACTCGTTGTCGAGTTCTACAGCCGGTAACGATTGCTGACGGCAAGTGTGAGTGACTATAGCGCCTGGGACTCTGCGGGAACGGCGGACGAGCGGGACGAGTGTCTGGGCATTGGGGATTCGGAACACCTTCCTGGGAGGTCGATCTGATGCGTATTCGGTG
>CAZTAR010000176.1:0-9400 GCA_964611695.1 uncultured Planctomycetaceae bacterium
ACTCCCTAGGTTCCTTGCGACGATCGAACGTATCCCGGTTCATGGCCACGGTGGTACCTCCGCTACTGGGTTCCCCTGTACCGGCGAGTTGAGATGATGTGGATTCTGGCAGAACAGGCAATAAAAAGAACAGGCCGCCGAGAAGCCGGCGGCCTGAGGCTGTCTGGTTGATGGGGTGTTGGCGCCTGTCTGCCTTGCGTTACTGCCCTAAGCAACGGGAGGTTCCAGACGCTCCTTGTTACCACGTGAACACAGATTACCATCTCCCGATCCCGGCATTGAAAAAATGCTTGCCTGCCTAACGTCCATCAACCAGAGGCCTTGCCAGGGGAAATGGTATACCTGACACTGTGTAAACATACCACGGAAATGCGAACAGTCAAATTCTATTCCCGAATTGGCTAATAAACACACGTCGATCGGCAAAAGGTGCGCTGCCCGTTCCATTGAACGTTCGATTTGCTTCCGACCATCACACCCTTTTCACCGCTTTGCTACATCTGGAAGATCCCGACACCGATCCCCTCGGGATCGAGGAAAAACGCGTAAGCCCCCACGTTCGGAATCGGAGTCTTCGGAACGACAACCTTCCCCCCCGTCTCCGACACCGTGGCCAATGTCGCCTCGATGTCGTCAACCTGGAAATACAGATTCAGAGAGACACCAGGAGCTTCGGGCGGACGTTCCATGAGACCGCCTCCAGGCTCACTCCCCGTCTTGACCAACGTGTAACCTGGCATCGAGGAATCATCGAACTTCCAGTCAAAGACCCTCGCGTAGAACGCCTTGCATTCCTCAGGTTTGTCCGTCATGAACTCAAAATGACATAAGGGTGCGCCCATCGTCGTCCTCTCTTTCTAGTTAGCGTGATCCGAAAAACCAAAACTCCTTGGACACGGAAACGCCCCGAGGAAAACACCCCAGGGAGAACGCCCCAGGGGGAACACCATCGGCCCGCGCCCCTTTCAAGCTCAACAGGCCCTGTCAGCAGCCACTAGGTAACCGAACTTTAACCAAACACTAGGCAAATGTCAACAGCCCGACAAGCGCAAACCTTTTGCCCCCTCTGGAGTGGCCAACGCCGCATTCCGACCATTAAGAAACTATCTCAGAATACCCCAAGACTATGCCAAGCCCAATGTGGCACCGCCGTCTCGGCGGTGGAAACACAGGCGAGACGCCTGGGCCACAATTCTGAGATAGTTTCTAAGTACTCGAGAAAAGAATGTCTGTTAATGGACGGAGAATAGGGCACCCAAATCGCCTGAAGTTAACGGCGGAGACGCCACATCCAACACGGAATTCGGACAACCGGGAAATCGTTGCGACAATCCACGGATACCCATAACATAACAAGGTTCTGCCGAGTGATGAAGGCGGCAGGAACATGGACCGGCCCGAACAAGGCGAGAATCGAGGTGTGCAGTCGTGGCATCCAACGACAACAACCGTGCAATGCTCAAAGGTCCCGGCTTCTCACGTGTTCTCGTGATCGGCCTGGACGGTGCGACCTTCGATGTCCTCGGCCCGTTGATGGACCAGGGCAAGATGCCGATGCTCAAGTCGCTCGTCGACGAAGGAACATCAGGCGTACTCGAATCGACAAAACCCCCCATCACGCCGGCCGCATGGACAACCTTCATGACCGGCAAGGGCCCCGGCAGACACGGCATCATCGATTTCCTGCGATACGACCCCATCAAAAACCAACTCCTGCTCAACAACAACCAGAAGATTGCCCAGAAGACCATCTGGCAGATTCTGAGCGAGAAGAAATATCGGGTCGGTTCGATCAACGTGCCCATGACCTTCCCGCCGGAGGAAGTCAACGGATTCATGATCAGCGGCTTCGACACGCCCCCGGGCGAAAACTTTACATTCCCCAAAGACCTCCAACGCAAGCTGCTCGAGAAATACCCCCACTACACGCACGAAAAGAAGTGGGAACGCCGGGCATCCGGAGGCGACGCCCTCTTCGCGAAGAACCTCGACTACATCAAGCAGAGCTTTGATCGCGGATACGAACTCGCCCGATTCTGCGGAGACGAATACGGGTGGGACGTCATGATGGTGCTGCTCAAGCTGGTGGACAACTTGCAGCACAAGGCATGGCGCCACATCGACGAACGGACCTGTGACAGAAACCCGACCCGTAAACAACTCACGATCGACTGTTGGCACAATCTGGACGGGGTATTAGGCAAACTCAAGGAATTCGCCGCGCAACACGGCGCCACGATCCTCATCATGTCCGACCACGGACACGGCAGCCTCGACGGCAAGGCCCAGCCAAACCTCCTCCTCTCTCAGTGGGGATACCTGGGTCTCAAAAGTAGCGTGACCCAAGCCCGGACGCGCGCTTCGATCATGTGGAGTCGATTGACCAAATCGCGCAATAGCAAGGTCGCCAGCCAGTCGGGGACCGTGGATCACGATCTCGCCTTCGACTGGTCGCGAACTCGGGCTTGTGTGTTGCACGCTGGAATCTACGGTTTCCTCTATCTCAACCTCAAAGGCAGACAACCGGACGGAATCGTGGAGCCGGAAGATTTCGAGGGCCTGCGAAGCGAGATTCGAGGGAGACTTCTGGATGCAAAATGCAAAGATCGAAATGGCAACACCATGACGATCTTCCCCGAAGTCCACACAACCGAAGAGCTGTACGGATGCAGCCGCAAAGAATACCCCTGGATGCCCGACCTCATGCTCGTTCCCACCGATGGCTTGGCAGTCGTCAAGAAGATCCGAGGCAGTTCGCCGGTTCGATGGGTGCCCCTCGGCCGATTGGAAGGCACACATCGGTTGGGCGGCGTCTTCGTCGCGCACGGCCCGACCATCCGCAAAAACAGAAAGATCGACGCCCACATCGCCGACATCGCCCCGACCATCCTCGCAGGCCTCGGCGAACGCGTCCCGAAGGACATGAGCGGCAAAGTCCTCAGCGATATCTTCAGCAAGGACGTGCCGGTCCGCTACGAGCCGCCCCAGGAACGCAAGATCGACGAGATCGAAGCACCGGTCCTCACCAAAGCCCAAATGGAAGAGGTCACCACAAGACTCAGCGATCTAGGCTACCTCGATTGATCACGTTCGGATCTCGCGGATAAACCACACAAAAACACTCAGCCCATGGCTCACAATCCATGGGCTGAGTGCGTGGGTACCCCAACGGAAAGCTGGGTTCCCCATCCTTTGCGCAGAAAAGGATGGGAAAAACCTCCTACATACCAAGATCAGATCGGGCCCGTTCCAACTCCCCCTCCCCCGCGACATCCAACAACTTATTCCACAAAGCAAACGTAGCCTTGGAATCAAAGCGTGGTTTCACATCAAATGTCATGATCCGCCAGTTGGGAATCAGTCGGCCGTTGAGGAACACCGTCGGCGTCCCTTCCACACCCAGTGCATGTGCCAACGCGATGTCACCCTTGATTCGCTCGTGTCCCGCATGCTCGGAAAGCGCCGCCGCGAACCGCCGCGGATCAATCCCCACCTGCTCCGCCAACGCGGCGTAAGGTGCTTCGTCCAGGCGTGACATGTCCTTGTACAGCGCGAGGTAGTAGGCGTAAGACTGTTCGGCCGAAGCAACGGACCGGACCGCCTCAGCCGCCTCCGCCGCGGGGCAGGAAATCACGTGGAACGGCTGATCGACATGTTCATTACAGTGGTCCGACATCGGGTAGTGCTTGAACACACACCGCAACACCTCAGGACGTTCCTCACGCAACCGCTCAATGAGACCGTGAAAGAGCCGACACTTGGCACACTGGAAATCACTGAAAACCACAAGCTGGCAAGGTGCGTCATCCGGACCAATCACGAGATCGTCCGACGTGATCGGGATATCCTGCTCCTTCGCCGCCCGATACCGCCACAGGATGTAATCAACGTTATTCGTCACTTCGAGGTACCGCTGCTGGTATCCCCTGGCCACAGCGCTCGCGTTCAACGCATGCGCCGCCGTAAGAAGCAGCAGCACCATGCCAACGGACGCACCAACGACAACGCCGCCCCGCGCGAAGGATGGATAAGGAACCTCATCCCCCACCGCGCGGACCTTCGCCCGACGCGGCCACGCCAGAACGGTGAGTGCGAAAAGGAACAGGTTCGCCACATGCGCGGCCACGCACCAGGTACACCAGACAGGCAGGCCGAAGATGAGCACGTACAGCAGCGCGACCGAGGCACAGCCCCCCACCCCGACAAGACCAAGCGGCAAGAGGTGCCACAATCGTCCGGCGTAGTTCGGCGCCCCCACCACCACGAACCAGACGGCCAGCGCGGTGAAGTAAGCCATCCCCAACACCGAAATCGGAATCGGCCCGACCTTCGCCCATCGACTGCTAAGGACATAGTCGCAGTTAACCGTCTCCGTCGGCGCGCAAACGGCCGCGCCAAAGAGCGTGGCCGACGATTCACCCGGCTGACTCAGACGAACCAGAACAAAACTGATCAGGCATCCCGTAATCGCCAGTAAAACGAGCCCCCATCGCAACTCGCCTCCCCCGCGACGAACTCGACGCACACTATGAGGAGTCGTATCTCCCACCATCCGACATCACCTGGTGCAAAAGAAGAAGAAGGGCACGTCTTGACGCACCATTCTGTGTTTGAATCCGGGGCCCCTGGTCCCTCGGCCCCCCGAACCCTTCCCCCCTCAAACCTCGCGAATCGGCAATCTCGCGGCCAGCGGCTTGGCAATCCTGCGGTACACATTCCGGTAGCAATACTGCGCCGCCCCGAGGCAAACGACCACGAGGATCGGACAAATTCCGAATCGCACCACGGAGAAGAATGCATCCGCCCCGCTGCCGCCGCCGGGACCATGCGCACTCAGTTCATCCACGCCGTAAATAGCGGAAGAGATATTGATGACATCCTCTGAGGATAGACGGACCCAAGGCACGAGCATCGCCAGCGCGGCGAGAGACCAAACTCCCGCCTTCGCGAGCCCGGCTGCCCCGCCGAGCTTCGCCGAGAGGCTCACCAGCAGTGCCATGACAAAGACACCCGTGACAACCAATACGGAACACCGCGCGACAAAGCCCGCCATGGCAAGCATCCATTCGGCCGTAAGCTCCCAATCCCGCGTCCCCTGAGGAGAATCCGCCTGGCGCAGCATCAACCACGAAACCACATGAAGCGCCACCGCCACGAACGCCAGCCAAAGGAATACATTCTTGGCGTGTCGCAGAACTTCCAGGGCCGCGAAATGCTCTCGACCCTCCTCTCGATTTAGCAGATCCGTCTCGTCCACGATATACCTCTTTGAAGCCCACGGATCGCATTCCGTGGACTTGGCGAATGGCCCATGATCCATTCAAGCATCAATCGTTGTCCCGATCCGCAGCCTCGCCGCGTGCCAATGGCAGCTTGCTGCCAGTGCCGGCGAACATCCCATTGTCCGTTCAAGGCGCTAGTCGTTATTCTGTTCCGCAGCCGCGCCGCGCCCAAGCTGATGCACCTTCCGACTCGCGTCCGAAGGCTGTCTACTGCCAGTCAACGCGGGAACCCGAAGCACCTGACGCGACGAATTGATGATCCGGCCGTCGTCGCGAATATACCGAACCACGAAGGCAACCTGTCTGCCCGCGACATCCAAATGGTCAGGCCAGTTCAACCGCAGGCTGTAGGCCCACCCCATGTAGGTCTCTTTCTTGGCCCGCCATGCGTAGGCCTCGTCTGGCCCCATCCGCCACTGGTGGATCTGACGGGGCTGTTCCTTGCTCTCCAAGCCCTCCACCAACTCGTACATATCTACCAGGATCGTTCCGTTGCCGAACACCCCTTTCGGCTGGGCAGCGCCCTCCAGATAAACAGTACATCGAACACCATCGACCGCACTGCTGCCGTCACTTTTGAAGGAGAGCCAAGGGTTGGCGCCGAAGAACTTGTTGACGCGGACGATGTTCGACTCCATCCCGGGATCGCCAGTCCGTGGGGCCGCTCCCTTTTTCTGCGTCTGCCCTGAGTCCCAGTTCCACGACTGCGTGCAAGCCGATTGCAGCACGGCCATGCCAAAGACCGCGATCGTCAAACTCAGCTGCTTGAAGGGTCTCATGGCCTAAACTCCCCGTACTGGTATCGTTTCATGAGGGGTGCCACTGGCAGCTTGCTGCCAGTGCCGCCACGAACGGACATGCCGCCCGTGGAAGCCGAATGATACCAGTTCCAAACTCCCATCGCCCGTGCGCCACGTCTATCGCCCATACGTGGCTGGCGGCGGCGTGTAGTCGTAGCGCTTTGCCACAACATCCTCGCCACCCGGCACGATCGGACCGTACCGTGGAGCAACCGGACCATACTTCGGCTTATCAACGTCCGGCGAATCCGTCTCGACCGGCCGATACGACGGAACGACCGTCGGGCTGGTCTGACTCGGCGGCATCTCGATGTCAACCAGTTCGTCCTCGGCCTCCGGTTCCAGGCGAATTCCCTTAAACATCGGACTCCGCTTCATGTTATCCGTGATGATCCCGGAATCGTCACGCTTCTCGATGCTCATACGCTGGCCGTCTTCAACAGTGCGAACAATACGAGGCGTCAGGGCGATCAGGAGTTCGGTCTTCTGTTTCGAACGGATTGTCGAGCGGAACAGCACGCCGATGCCCGGGATGTCGCCGAGGACCGGCACCTTGCTCTCACTCTCGTTTTCCTGCGTCGTGATCAAACCGCCGATGACCACCGTCTCACCATCCTTGACGGCAACGGTTGTTTCCGCGGACCGCTCCGTAAAGATCGGGGCCCGGACACCATTGCCCAAATCGATGGATGAATCGGCAATCGCGGAAATCTCCGGCTTAACACGGAGATAGACAAAACCATCAGGGTTGATCTGCGGCTCGACGTCCAGAATGATCCCGACCTTCTCGTACTCGACGTTCGCATTCGTCTGGCCCGAGTCACTCGTACTCGTGCCCCGGATGAACGGCACTTGCTGGCCGATGGTGATGTTCGCCTCTTCATTATCCTGGCACATGATCATCGGATTCTGAATGATCTCCAGCCGACTGTCCGACTGAAGCGCACGAACGAGAAAGTTGAAATCCTCGCCGGTAATCGTGAAACTGACACCGGCCAAACCCGCACCGGCCGCGCCCAAATCGGTTCCTCCGACTACATCAAAGTGGCTGCTCTGCAACACGCCGTTGCCGCCCGCGACCGCCGTCTCGCTGAATCGCAGTTCCTGCAACGCGAACTCCAGCCCCATCTCGAACCGGTCATCCAGGGTCACCTCGGCAATCATCACGTCGATCATCACCTGCGGCGGCGGCATGTCGAGTTGCTCGATGATCGACAAAACCTCCGAACGGTACCGCGGACTCACCGAGACGATCAACTGATTCGACGGCTCATGCGAGACGACCGAGATTTCCTGCTCCATCCGCCGCTGCGGGGAAATATGATCGCTGTACTGGTCGATCCGCTGCTGCTCCGCCTGAATCCACGCATCAACCGCGCTCTGCATGTCTTCCGATTCCATGTTGACCAGCGACACGACGACACTCTCGCGATCCTGGATCGATCGCGAGTCGAGTTGATCGATAATGTCCGCGACAACACCCACGTCCGCAGGCCAACCCGCCGCAATGACCGAATTCGTCCGCTCGTCGGGCACAAACGTTGTCTTGGGTCGGCCGAAAGTACCCTTGCGCGTCGGACCCTCCTGGGAGGATGCGGTCGGAACACTACCAGCAGTACTGAGTCCGCCTTCGACTTCGATTTCACGATCTTTCTGGAACTCTTGCTCCTGCTCCGAACCTTTATCGTTGGCAAACACACTCTCCAACAACTCGACCATGCTCTCGGCATCCGAGTTCACGAGTTGGAACACCCTCACGAGCACGGCCCGCTTCTGGATCATGTCCAGCTTCTCGATCAGGCTTTCAATCAGCTTGAGCGAACTCGGTGGTGCCACAACGATGACACTATTCGAACGAACGTTGTACGTAATCTGGAGGTTCTCCCGAATCGCTTCGAGAAACTTCTCCTCGCCCCGCCGGTCCTTCGCGGCAAAACTGACAAGCATCGAGCTGATATCGCGAGCCTCCTCGGAACCGGTCCCGCCGCCGCTCTTCGACTCGCCGGTCATAATCTCGTTCAGCAGCTCCGCCATCTTCTCAGCGTCTTCATTCTCGCAAATATAAACGCCGATCTCCGTGTAACCCTCAGCCTGCACCTGATCGAGCCGGCCGATCAACTCCTTGATGTTCTCCAACTCCCCCGGCGGCGCGGAGACCACGACCGAATTCGTGCGGTTGTCCTCGATGACAACGATGGACTGGCTCCCGCCGTCCGCGCCGGTGGACTGATAAAGCTCTTCGAGAATTTCCTTCACACGCTCGGCCCGAGCCTTCTCCAACGGAAACACCCGCGCCATGTCGATCAGCGTCGAAGGTCGATCCAGCCGTACAATCAGGTCGGCAATCAACACGTGGTCTTCACGAGATGCATTGATTAGCAAACTATTGTTGGCGTTGTTGTCCTCAACGGTCACCGAAACATTCGGAACGGTCGCCCCCGGCGCTCCCTGACGCGGCTGATTCCGCTCCTGGAAGATATTCCGGATCATCTCGCCCACCTTCGACGCCGGCGCTTCCTGAAGCGTGTACACCTCGGTCAGTTGACCGGGCTTGCCGGGCGGAACATCTAGCTTCGCAATCATCTCCACCGCACTGTCGATCCCGTCCTTCGTCCCGCCAACGACAATGCGATTGCTTCGCTCATCCGGAAAAACGGTAATTCCGAAACCGGACTTGCCGCTTTCGCCCCCCGTCTCGCGAATCTTCTCCAACTCGTCGAAGTAGTCCTGCACCTGAGCCGCGATCTTCACCGAATCCCCGTACTCGATCGTGATCAGCCGGGTAATCGCAACATCCCACGGCATCGTCGTGTTGTTCATCCGCACGTAGATATTCCGGATCAACTCCATGTTCTCAGGGCTGGCCGAGACGATCAGAATGTTCGACCTCGAGTCGACGCTCATCGTGACCTTCTCACGATCCTGCGCGATCTGGCTGTCTCCAGTCCCGCCGGGCTTGTAGATCTTCTCCTGGAACAATTCATCGATCGTCTCCTTCACCCGCTCGGCGTGGACGTTATTGCAGACGAAGAACTCGATCTGCCCCATCGCGCCGATCTCGCGGTCAAGCTCCTCGACCTTCTGCCGGAGAACTTCATAATTCTCACGCGAGGCTGCGATGAGCAGCGAGTTCGTCACCTCGTCAACCTCAATGGCAACCTCGTCCTCCGGCCGCACCTTCCCCTCGGCGCTACGCATCTGAGCACGTTTGTCGAACAGGGTCGTGAACGCCGGCGCAAGCTCCTTGGCGGAGTTGTACTTCAGGTACACGATGTAGATGTTCGCCATGGGGTTGAGTTCGAGGGCCTCGATCTTGTC
>CAZTAR010000177.1:0-9395 GCA_964611695.1 uncultured Planctomycetaceae bacterium
GGCCTGGCGGGGAGGTGTTGTACTCGTCGCTGGACGGCATCACGGATCATCCTACGGCCGGCGCATTCTCGGAGATTGAGAACCGCTTCCAGGTCAACATTGTGTACGGCCGACGGTTGGTTCGCGATGAGTTGACCGGCGTTGAACAGCGGCCCGAGGTCCTGCTGATCGAGTTGGGCCATATGGCGAAACATTGTGTGGACGCTTTCAAAGCCGGTCTATTCGAACACTTTGGGATTGTCTCGACGCGGTATGAAGACAGTTGGGAATTCGAGCAATACGTTCGTTTGGCAGAGCCGGGGCTCGCGGCTGTTCGGGCGCTCGGGTCCTCGGCCGACGACAAGACCATCGTGATGGCTCACGAGTTCATGGGGATGCCGGCGGCGTTGGCGGCGAAAATGAATCCTGACTGGGGTATGGGGACCGTGTTCTATGCGCACGAGGTTTCTCCAATCCGCAAGATCGTCGAGGAACATCCGGGCCACGACACGATGTTCTACAACGTGCTTCGAGAGTGCAGGCAGAAAGGGCAGTACATCACCGAAACCTTCGGCGACCAGTTCGGCTATTTCCGCCACGCCTTGGTGGAGGCGAGTCGCCATCTCGATGTGACGTTGGCCGTGGGCCGAAATGTCGTGGAGGAGTTGCGATTCCTTTCGCCGGAGATGGAGTCTGCTGATATCCGTCTCACCTACAATGGCATCCCGGCATACCCTATTACGCCTGAGGCGGCTGCGGTCAGCAAGCGGCGGTTGCAGGATTACGTCGAGACGCTCCTCGGCTATCGGCCGGATTATGTCTTGACGCATGTGACGCGGATGACGCCGAGCAAGGGGCTGTGGCGTGACATCACCGTGATGAAGCACATCGAAGAACAATTCCGGAAAGACGGGAGCACCGCGGTCCTCATTGTGCTCTCCACGGAAATCGGCGGCCCGCGAAGGCGCCAAGAGATCCTGCACATGGAACGCTGTTGGGACTGGCCCGTCGCACATCGCGAAGGCATGCCCGATATGTCGAACGGCGAGGCCCTGTTCTACGCCGGTGCTCAGGCGTTCAATGCCCGGAGCCAACACTGCAAAGTGCTCTTTATCAACCAGTTTGGCTTCGATCGTCAAAGCTGCGGTGACAGGATGCCGGCGGAGATGGAGTTCTGGGACATCCGCAAGGGCAGCGACGTGGAGTTCGGCCAGTCCATCTATGAACCGTTCGGCATCGCCCAGATCGAGGCCCTGTCGTTTGGGGCCGTCTGCGTGATGAGCGAGGCATGCGGGTGCGCCGGTTTCGCATCGCAGGTCGCGGGGCCGGACGGTTCGCCCAACGTGATCATCGCGGATTACACAGACCTCGGTGAATCGCCCAATGACATCGAAGGTTACATGGGGCTCACCCGCGAGGCACGGGTCGCCCTGGATGAGAAGGTGGCTGCGTCGGTTGCTCAAGAGGTCCTCCGGTGCCTGCCACGCACGCCGGAAGAGAAGGCGGCCTTTGTTAAGCGGGGGTACGAGTTGGCACGTCACATGAGTTGGGACGTGATCGCGCGCGATCACGTGCTGCCCGCCGTCAACGGTATCGGATCGTCACGGGGACACACGTCCGCCACTTCGTGACGCGGTTTCAACATTGGTTGTGGTCGACGCCTCGGTCGGTCATGAGGGGGTGATTCGAATTCCCCGTCGGCCACAGGGGGCCGACGCTACGGCGATTTGGGAGTCGTGTTTTGATACTGGACAGTTTGCTTGCATCCGCAGCGGCAGGGGGCGGACGGCCCGCTGTTGCGGATCCCTTTCGCTCGCTGAGTTATGCGAATCTGGTTCGTCTTTCCGCTGTGATGAAACGCCAGATCGAACAGGCCACGCGGGCCAAGCACGTTGGCATTATGATGCCCTCGACGTGCGCGTTCGCGGGCACGTTCTACGGGGCACTTTGGGCGAATCGCGTGGCGGTGCCGCTCAACTTCCTCTTGCAGCCGGCGGAATTGGAAGGCGTCGTCGCGGACTCGGAGATCGACACCCTCTTCACAATCAAGCACTTTGCTGAGCAGGTTCAGTCGCTCGATGTCAAAGTCGTCTTCATGGAAGACCTGCCGCTCAAGCGGGAGATGATCCTTCAGCGGCTTCGCCGGACGCCTCGGCCGCCGACAGTTTCATCAGACGATCTGGCCGTGTTGCTTTACACTTCAGGGACGTCGGGCTTGCCCAAGGGCGTGTGCCAGACCTTCGGGAATCTTCGGCACGACATCGAGGCCAGCATCGACAAGGCGAGGCTTCGTTCCGATCACCGCTTCCTCGGCGTGTTGCCGCAATTTCATAGCTTCGGTTTGACAACGCTGCTGTTGGTGCCGGTCACGCTGGGGGCGTCGGTCTATTTCATTCCGCGTTTTCATCCCGCCACGGTGATTGAGACCATTCGCACCCAACGGATCAACATTACGCTGATGATCGCGAGTATGTACACCGCCCTGTTGAAGAGCAAGCAGCGGCCGGGCGAGGACCTTTCGATGATCGAGCACGCCGTCAGCGGCGGTGAGGCGTTGCTGGATGAGGTGCGCGATCAATTCGCCGAGCGATTCGGCGTCAATCTCCTTCAGGGCTATGGTATGACGGAGGCCGCGCCCGTCGTCAGCCTGAACATGCCCTGGGCAAATCGCCTGGGCACGGTTGGCCAGCCGCTCAAAGGTATCGAAGTTTGCGCGTTTGGCGATGACGCCAGGGCACTGGCGCCGGACGAGATTGGTGAGCTGTGGCTCAGGGGGCCGACTGTTATGCAGGGCTACTACAAGCAGCCGGATGCAACGCGGGAGGTTATTACTGCAGACGGGTGGTACAAGACCGGCGATATGGGGTCGGTCGATGCCGACGGCTACATTACCATCACGGGGCGGAAGAAGGAGATGATCATCGTCGGTGGAGAGAATGTCTATCCCCGTGAGATCGAGTCCGTTCTTATGCAGCATCCGGCCGTGACGGAATGCGCTGTCATCGGACAGGCGGACGCTTCTCGCGGAGAGGTGGTGGTGGCGTTTGTCACAACGCTGGACGGCAGCGAAGTGAGTGAGATTGCGTTACGCGATTTCTGTCGTGACCACATCGCGGGTTTCAAGGTGCCCCGGCGTGTGATTATCTCTGACGACCTTCCGCGAGGCCCGACGGGCAAGGTCCTCAAACGCCTCCTGGTGGAACGCCTCTGAACGAATGAAACGAGCGTTTTGCACACCCCTGGAGCGGCCGACTCCCTTCCGGTCGCGGTTCTGATCTTTGTGCCAAGGTAATTGGGCCGGTGCAACCTCGGTTTTCGGACGATTGCGTGCCGGATGTGATGCTGCCTTGCCGTGTTGCCGAGAATAACAGGGGTGAGGATACCGCCGTCGAATCGCGGGCGGAGAGGAGACCGTGCGACATGAACACGAACGAGCCTAATTGTGAGACCTCTTCGGACGAACGCAGAGAGGATCGCCGGATCGTCCTTCACATGCCCGTGGCGTGTCGCAGAGAGCGAAAGGCCGTGACGACGGTCCTCCGGACGAAGACACGGAACGTCTCTTCCGGCGGCTTCTACATCGAAGTGGACTCACCGGACTTCGCCGTGGGAGAACGGTTGGGCGTCGAGTTGACGGTGCCACCCAGCGAAGGGGTATCGCCTTATGTGGGGCTCGCGTCGTGTGAAGCCGAGGTTGTCAGGTTCGATCTTCTCGATCGGCGCAAGAAAGAAACGCGACGGCGATATGGTCTCGCCGCGCGTTTCCTCAATCCCCTCCGGATTGCGTATTAGTGCTCCGTCAAGCGTCATATGAGGGATACGCGGTCAACGTGTGTGCCACTGGCGGCTTGTCCGCCAGTGCGAGATTGCCAACAACCGCTCACAGGACACTGGCGGGCCAGCCGCCAGTGGCACCCATCCTTCGACCAGTGACAGAGCACTCGAGTTAATCTCAATGGTGGCCGGCGCATCGGCTGCATTGCACGATCGGGATGTCCGGCAAACCTGCTTCATCGCGCCAGGCGCCCGTGCCGGTGTGGATCACCTCTCCGATCAGCACTCTGGCGCCACTGCCGCCGCCCGCGCCCAAGTTCAAGAGCAGTTGGTCAGGCCCATTTTGGAAGCCGACGGGGAAGACGTCATACTGCAACTGCGTGCGGAGAAACGTTGCGTTGACCTCAAGGACCTGTCTGGCGCTTTCAGCCGTGGCCATGAGGTCGCCGGCATGTTCCGCGTGTTCCAACCCGAGAAGGTGTCCCAACTCGTGCGCCGCAATGTTTCCGAGAGCCAAGGCCACTTCCTCGGCGGTCGGCTGGAGGTATTCCCACATGGCTAGGTCTTCCGCGTAGATGATGGCCTCCTGCACTTTCGCCACGTTTCCGGTATCGACGTTGTCCGCCAAGCCGAGGTAGGCAGCGTTGTAGTTGCCGAAGAAGAGCGTTGAGTGGACCTCGGTCGGCTCGGCGGCATGTTTACTGTCGACCAGCGTGATGTTGTACGCCGCAAAGTCGTTGCGCATGTGGTCCACGAGTAACCCGGCGATTAGGTCGGTCTTGCCGGTCAGACGACCGGAGATTGATTCCGCGGAGAATGGTCGCATGACCACGACAGGCTCCAAGCCGATCTGCACGCTGTCGCCACCTTCGAAGTCGAGATAGACCAGTTGATGCGCGGCAGGAGTCACCGCGTTGTTCGGCCGCCTCTCGACGGTGATGTTGTACGATCCGTTCTCGATGCCGGCGCTGCCAGATCCGAAGTGGGCGGTGACCGAGAGCGATATCCCGATGAATAGGTTGGGCGTGGTTTTTCGGATGACGCGCGAGATGTACGGATCGATCTGGCCGCCGTAATAGGAGCGATCGTCCGAGGCGTCGATGAGATCGACATTGCCGTCAAACAGTGCGGCGACGGTGTTCAAGCCGCTGTTTCCCGACACGTCCACGATGATGCGGTCGCCCGCCACTGCCGGGCCGAGGGCGTAGATATCAATGTCACTGGAACTGGCGATCGAACCCTGGATGATGATCTGGCCGACTCCCGGGAGGGTGGCTGGCTGCGCCGCGTCGAAGGCGTTGTTTCCCTCTTCTTCAGGGACAGGGCTTCGGACAGGCGGCATTTCGCCGTAGGAGAGGCTAGAACTCGCTTGAGACGCGGCTTGTTGGGCGGGAAGCGCTTCAGAACCACATCCGAAAGGCATAATCGTAAGAGCAATGAGGAGAGATGGCGCAATTACGCACACTGCTCCGAAGAGTCGCTGGGGGTGCATGGTATAACCTCACACCTCCACCAGCACCTCCTCGGGCGACCGATAGAGTTCGTATCGTGGCGGGAGTTGTGCCCGCCTGGGTCGTTAGTGCGGCGGCCGCCTCCGTCGGTGCGGGCCGCTGAGACCTTTGTCGGTTGAATCGCAAAAAGAATCCAACACTTTCTTACGATACCTGTACTGGAAAGGCGAATTGCGGCCGTGTTGCTTCCGATATAAAGTCCGCATGTCGAGCGCGACTTCGACCGCCTCAGGGGTGCCATGCGGATGACATTTTCTCCGAGAGATTATCGAAGCAAACTTTTAATCGCAGGCGGCGATTTCCTGGGTGAGTTGCGCTTGCGCGGGTGGTCAACTTCGGACCCGATCGAACGCGCGAACCTAACTCAGTCCGAGATTGTTTGCGATGCTGCGGAAGCATTCCTCGACGCCGGCGCCGAACTGCTCGTCACGATCACGCACGGGGCCAATGCGGCGGCGACGTGGAAGTCTCCCAACGGGAAAGCTCCTAATATTAAACCCATTGACAAGCCGGAGATCAGCGCGTCAGAGGCCATGGAGGCGGTTGCGGAGTTCGCCGAGATCAACAGGCGGGGGGCCGAGATATTTCGTGAGGCTGTATCGGACTTCCCGGTGGGGGGGCGATACGTTCTCGGCGGCATCGGGCCGGTCGAGCGGTTGTTGATGCTCGGTGAGATCGAGGAGCAAGCCCTCTTCGACGCATACGCCGCTCAGGCACAGTCGCTGGCTTCTGGCGGTGTGGACGGCATTCTCTGCCAGTCCTTCACGGAATTAGAATCGCTCCTCGTTGCAGTGCGAGCCGCGACCACAACGACGAATCTTCCGGTTATCGGTGCTATGACTTTCGATAGCGGCGCCGATCGAACCGAGACCACGTTGGGTGTCACGCCCCCTCAGGCCTGCGAGGCGCTCGCGGAGGCAGGGGCCGCGGGCTTGGGGTGCGATGGGGGCGAATGTTCGGACGGCGTGGTCGGCGCGGTCACGCTCATGCGAGCGTCCGGCGATTCACCGATCTGGGCCTCGATTAGTCCAGGTCTTCCCGAACTGGTGGATGGAGAGATTGTCTACCCCGAATCACCCGAGGATTTCGCATCTCGATTACCGGTCTTATTGGAAGCGGGTGCGTCTTTCGTGGGCGGTGGTCGTGGGGGCAGTTCGGAACATATCGCCGCCCTTGCACAGGTGAGGCGGCGGCTGTTCGAGACCTAAGAGTCCATCAGGTATTGCGACAAACCGGCCAGTGTCTGTATCTTCGCGCTCAGAACGGAGGAGCCCCTTGCCATTTCGGGCTGTCGCGATGGAGACAGGATGCTTCACCTGGTAGCAAAAAGCGGAAGGGATTCTCGGCCCTTACAAAGCCCTTTCAAGGCCTTTGTAAGGGCCTCGCGGAGCCCCGCCACTTCCTCCGGACCTTGACCGAACGTCGTAAATGTGTATACTGAAGGGTTCAAGCAGGAGCAGGCCTCCCATGCGGGATGGCCGAAACGCCGACCACCCCTTGGACGTGTGGGGAACCAGGGTTACAGCCAGCCAAAACATGCGGTAGTCCCCCGATTAATCGTCCGAAGATAACTTCCGGAGGTTTCAGTATGTCCATCGTGCAACCCGTTCGCAGAGGCTCACTCTTCGGAGTTGGTTCGCTCTTCTGTTTGCTCAGCCTGGTTGTTTGCTTGGCGCTTCCGGCAACCATATCGGCCCAAGAAACGGCCGACAATATGGTCGGGCAGCCGATCGAGGCCTGGCTCGCCTGGCGCGACGCCACCCGATCCATGCAACGCGAAGAACTCGATAAGGCTGCCACTCTCTTCGAGTCCGTTGCCGCGATGAACCTGCCGGATTTGCGTCTTGCGCTGATGGCGTCGCGTGAAGGGGAGGTCCGACTTGAGAGTTGGGCGAAATCCGCTGACGCGCCGGCCACAATCAAGAAGCTGTTCGAGAAGATTGCGAACGGACAACGCGAAAGGGCACTCGCCGAAGACGGTTGGCATTTTGCCGCGATCGGTAGATTCCAATATGCCAACGCCAACTTCGAGGCACTGATTGATAGTAAACCCGACCCCGTGGCGTTGCTCGAGTTGTCTCGTTACAACGCCAACCGCCACTCGATCCTGACGAAGCTTTTGCAGAATACCGAGGTCGGCCCTGCGGCGAAGCAGTTCCTTGAATTGTTGAATGAGGGAGAGCGTCGGCTTCGAATGGATCCATTCGAGATCGTCGCGAACATTGCCAAATTGGGCGGTACCCCTCAAAACGTGTATTACGCCACCAATGCGCTGAAGGCTTCCGGTGAGTACGCCGTGCCGCATTTGATCCAGGCACTCCAGAATCCCGACAGCCGCGAACTCCACGCGGCGGTCATCAAGGTTCTCCAGCAACTCAGCCGTTCGGCGCTCAATCCGCTGTGCGTTGCCCTGAGTATGAAGAGTGACGTTACGGTTCTCGAACTCATCAACGCGGCCGGTGCGATCAAGTATCCCCAGGCCTTGCCATACCTGGCGAAATTGGCCGGCGATTCCGAACAATCCGGAGCAGTCCGGGCGGCCGCGGCACAGGCCATGACGGCGATTGGCCAAGGCGGCGGTAACGTCTCGGCCTTGTTCGCGCAGCTTGCCGAAAACTACTTCAACGGCGTGGATTCGGTTCGAGCCGACCCGAGGGAAACCACCGCGAACATCTGGTACCTGCGGGACAATGAACTGCGATTGATTGAAGTTCCCGCGGAGATATTCGCGGACATCATGACGATGCGGTGTTGTGAAGAGGCCTTGAAAGCCGACGCCGCCAACGACGAAGCCATCGCATTGTGGCTCGCCGCGAACTTCCGCCGCGAGGCCAAACTCGGACTCGATGTCGAGAGTGGCGAACCGAGCGCGCTGGCGGCGAAAGACGGGACGCGGCCCGAAGGCTTCCCGCGGTCGATCTACTTCGCTCGCGCCTCCGGGGCCAAGTACAACCACATGGTTTTGTCCAGGGCGGTGAAAGATCGTGATCCCGGCGTGGCGTTGGGTGCGATTGCCGCGCTTCGTGCAACGGCCGGGGGGAGAAGTCTGGGCGGGGCAAGGCAGCCGCTGGTTCAAACGCTGGCGTTTCCCAATCGTCAGGTTCGCGTCAAGGCGGCCATCGCGTTGGGTTCCGCGTTGCCGACCGAGAGGTTTTCCGGCGCCGAAGAGGTGGTGGCGGTGCTTGCGGAGGCGCTGGCTTGCGCGGGCCGAAGAGCCGTTTTGATTGTCGACTCGGACATCGAGGTTGCGAATGGTTTTCAAACAGCCTTTCGGGCGGCGGGCTTCGATTGTGCGATGGGCGAGAATCTCTACACGGCACTTGAGAACGGCCAGAAGGCCAATCTCGCGAACTTCGATGTCGTCCTGCTTGCTGCCGACGCACAGCAGCCGGGCGCCGCTGAAGCCGTCGCCGTGCTCCGCCGGAAGGTGGAAACAAGTACGACACCAATCCTCGTCGTTGCCAAGGAATCCTTCGAGATCGCGCGGGGGATTACTTCTTCCGCAGCCGGCGTTGAACTGCTCGAAGCGCAGGTGCTCGCCTCTGGCGACCCGGCAATGATCGAGAAGAATATCCTGACCAAGATCGAGACAGCCGCCAGCGCGTTGGGTCTCAAGGCGCTTGATCGCGATCTTTCGCTTGAGCTAGCGCTCAACGCCGCGGATGTGCTTCGGGATATTGGTCGGAGCAACCTCAAAACCTTCGATTTCTCCAAGGCCATTCCAGCTTTGATTACGAGCCTCTCCGGCAGCCAGTCGGAGGCCCTTCGGATGAAGTGTGCACAGACCCTCTCCCTCGCGTCGAGCAAGGATGCCCAAGCGGCCATCGCCAGGACGGCGCTTGATGCTCAACGCGGAGCCGATGAGCGCAACGCCGCATTTGCCTCGCTTGCCGAATCGGCCAGGCGCAACGGGAACCTCCTCGGCACAGGAGATTTGGTTCAGCAGCTGATCGAGTTCACGATGAGCGAAGAGGACTTGGTTCTTAGGGCCGCGGCTTCCAAAGCGCTGGGTGCACTCGATCTTGCCGCCAACAAGGCCAGCGAAATCATCCGCGCGCAATACCGCGGATAGGCTAGTGCTCCGTCAAGCGTCACATGAGGGATACGCGGGCAACGTGTGTGCCACTGGCG
>CAZTAR010000178.1:0-9364 GCA_964611695.1 uncultured Planctomycetaceae bacterium
GCATGATGATCGAACCGTCGGCTGGATTGAAGATGGGGTTTGCCGGACGCTTACGTATTCATACTGCGTCTCGATGCCTTCGGGCGTTGTGCTGCTCGCGATTTGGCCGCCCGTGTTGTAGGCGTAGATGGACTGGTGGCCTTCGGGGCTGGTGGTCGTCAATACCCGGCCGATGGCGTCCACCGTGTAGGCGGTGTTCAACGACAGTGCCCCTGCATCGACCGTCTCCAGGGTCTTGAATCCGTTGGTGTCGTAGGCGTAGGTGTGCGAGTAGCCGACCGCATCGATGTGCTGTGTGTTGAGCCCTGCGGCGGCGAAAGCAAAACTCCGCTCCGCGGCGTTGGGCCGGGTCACGTCGTTGCTGCCGCTCTCGATGTACTCGATGCCTCCGTAGGTCGACAGTGAGCAGTCGTAAGCGTACCCGGTTGAGCCGCCCCCACCATCCGCCTCGGTCAGGATTTCGCCATAGGAGTTGTAGGTTGCCGAGAATGGTGTGATGGCGATGCTGTCGGCCGTAACGATCGTCTCCAGCAGGCGGCCCCGGCTGTCATAATCGTTTTCCACCACCGCCCCGTTGGGCAGGGTGGCACTGGTGACCCGATTGCTGTTGTAGTCGTATTCGTAGGTGTAGAGGATGTCGTCGTCGCCGCCCGCCTCCATGAGGTACTTCTTGCTGGTCAGGAGTCCGTCCACGTTGAAGGTGTACTCTGTGGAGTTGCCCTCGGGATCGATGACGAGGTCGGTGCCGTTGTACTCGAAGGAGAAGGTCCCGCCATTGGCATCTATGGAAGTGGTGACCCGGTCGCTCCCGTCGTAGGCTACGGTCTTGATCGTGTTGCCGTAGGCATCCTTGATGTTCGTGATACGGTTACTGCCGTCGTAGGCGTACTCGGCCGTCGGGATGGTCGAGCAGGAGCCGCAGGCATCCTCGACCTTGGTGAGGTTCGAGCTGGCGTCGTAGCTGTAGGAGATCGAGCGGTCGGCATCGTCGCGGATCAGGGTGATGGCGTGTGCCGGGTCGCGTTCGATCGTGATGCGCGTGGTGTCACCGCCGCTGGCAGCTGCGTCAATCCCTGTGACGTATCCGGAGGCATCGTAGGCGTAGTTCTCACCCTCGCCGTAGCGGTTGCGTGTGCTAATCAGGTTCGTAGGGTCGCTGTCAGGTTCGAAGAGGTACTTGTAGCCGTTCTGGTCGGTGAGAACGAATTGGGTGCCGCCGCGCTTCTCAAGTTCGTAACGTTCCGAGCCGGTCATCGGATCGTAGTCGCTCCCGTCTTCAGTGAAGCTCGTGGTCTGACCGTTGCCCATGTGGATGCGCACCGTTGTGGGCATGAAGGCCGTGTCCCTGTCCGCAACGATCCGGAGGTTGGTGTGGAAGTTGCGTCCGAAGTCGGTGGCCACGCCGCCCTGGTTCTCGGTCTGGTGGCGATAGAGGCGGTCGACGGCCACGAGCGCACCGTTGTGGGGGTAGCGCATGTCGCGGGAGTGGAAGATCATCTCGCCGGTGTCGACGACCACCGGATCCGCGATCCAGCCGCCAGTCGGTGAGCCGGGATCGGTCCTGCCGAGCATCGGCCAACCAGAGGTGTCGATGACCTGGTATTGTGGTGAGAGTCTGCCGCCGCTGGGTCCAGTGGTTGGGGAACCATCGCCCGGGCCCGGTAGGCCGCCACCAGGACGGCCGCCACCGCCGCTACCGCCACCGCCGCCACCGAAGCTGGGCCCGGGGCCTGAGAGGCCCTTCCCGCCACAAATCTCGGAGCACACTCCCCCCGGATTCTCGCGACAACCGGGGAATACATCACAGGTACAGTTACAGTCCGGAACCCAGTACCCACAGGGGATCGCGTCAGCTTGAGCCTGGGCTGTCCAGAACGACTCAGCTCCTACAACAACGAGTGCAACTACAATCAGTGCCAGTTTTCGCCGAGTCATGGCTATCGCCTCCGTCAACGTCTGAGGGTTTATGACTGCTTCATTCTGTTTCATCTCGGCCGAACCTGTCGGCCGGTTGTCTCTCTCGTTATCCTGCCCGCGCCCGGCCCGATGACCGTTACATCGAAAGCACGTTACTACTTCCCAGCGCAACGCAGGCATTCCGCACGGCTGTACGCTGCACACAATCCGCGGCTGCGCCTGACAGGCACAGTCGCGAAGCGAGCGCACAATCCCCCCTACGGGTTGGCCCTCGCCAACGTCGAGGCGCCGTCCAACTCCGCCATCTGTTTCGTTACCAGACGGCGGTACTTGCTGTGCGGATGGTTCGCCAGGAATGCCTCATACGTGGTCCGCGCTTCGGCGAATCGACCGGCCGCCATCTGCACGTACCCACGTCGCATTCGGGCATACTCGCCGTGATGCGTACCGCCATACTTCCCGGCCATGATCTCCAGCGTCGCCAGGGCCGCGTCGAAGCGACCCTGCAGCGTCTGAACCAACGCCAGCTTTCGCCAACCCAATGGGGCGAGGTGCGAATCGTCGTGCTCCTCGATCAGGTGCCGGAACACCTCCCCTGCAGCTACATAGTCCTGCATCTCGATGTGACACAGGCCAAGCTGATGCGTCGCCTCGGCCGCAAAGCGGCCGTCGCCGTAGTGCAATAACAACCGCTCGTACGCCGCGATCGCAGCGGGATAGTCCTTGTGAAAATGGATGTTCCCGGCATCAGCGATCGCCACGCGCTGGGCCATGGCCAGGCCGCTGGTCCGTTCAACGTCGTCCAACATCGCGTCAAACTCCGCCATCGCCAGGTCCAACTGGCCATGTTTGCGGAGTGCGTGGAACAGCCCGCGCCTGGCTTCGAGCCGGCTGCCAAAGTCATCCGATGCCGCCTCGATTGGGTCTCGCAAAGCCGCAATGGCCTCGGGCGAGAGCGGCTCCAACACGGCAGGCCGCTTCGGTGGCAATGGTTGTTCAACTTTAGGCGGTGTTGCCTCGACCTCCCGCAGCTTGGCATCTCCAGCTTGGGTGACAGCCGCCTCGTCTGTTTGCCGGGCCGCATCCACAGTTTGTTGCGGCGCATTCCCCCGCTGCACCACGCTGCAAGCGACCACTACGGCGCAAACCACCAATCCAGCAGCCCCGATCAGGATCCGTCTATTCTTCCCAAGCATGTCATGCCACATGGTTCGTTCTCCAGGTTCACGGTTGAACGTTCGTCAATCCTCACAGAAGGTCTCTTCACGCGCCATCACACCACCGAGGTGTTGGCGCTGCGCCGAGACACGTGTCTGATGTTGGGTTTGCTGCGCTTGCGTCAGCGTTGCCGTCATGGCGGTTACGAAGTCTGCATGGGCGTCCTTGACCGCCGCCAGGTCCTTGCGATTCTTATGATGCTTAATGACCAAGTCGCGCGTCCGCTGAGCGCTGCGCAGATCGGTCCGCTGCTGCTCGGTCAACTCCAACAGGCACAACGGCGAATCCAGCAAGCAGTTGTCGCCAGTATGCCCGCGTAGCGCCCTCTGCTCGACGGACAGATGGTTGTCCATCGTGCTGATCACCGTGGAGCACGAGGATGCCAGTGATGCGATCGCATCGATCAACGCCTGGTCGGTTGTCGCCGTCTGGCCACCGAGCTCGTACTGCCGAAAGGCGTTCTTCTTTGCAGTCCGAACGGCCGTCAGCAACGGCTCGACCGTCTCACGGTTCTGCCCGCACCAGGTCTCGGCCGCACCGGCGATGTTTATGTGAGTCGTCTCGTCCACGGCCAACGCCGCCAGGACCTGGGGACCGAAGCCCAGCGCATCGCGCAACTCCCCACCCAGCCGGCAGGCGGGAATCTCATCCGCCATGGCCGGTGTGAAGACGCCCAACACCACACAACCTGCCCACAGAATCTTGTGAATGCGATTCATCGTCCTACTCCTGTGCTGACCGACGCGACAGACGCCGGTGAATCCTCTGATGCCAAACTCTCGTGTAACCCCAAACCCGCTCCGGAATCGATCCGCACTTCTGGCAAACGCAGGCAGGCCTTTGTTGCATCGAGCACCTTGTCCACCGTGATCCGCTTCATGCACGCCTGGTAGGTCTCGCGTGTGCATACCATCGGTCGTCGACCGACGCTGAAGCATGGCGAACAACTTAGACCTGCCGTTACCACACGGCCCGACTCGCCCTGCGGCCCAACTTCGCCTGCATCGGTCGGGCCACACAGCATGACCACCGGCACGTCTAAAGCCGAGGCGATATGCGCCAGGGCCGAGTCGTTGCTGACAAATGCGGAACATCGAGCGATCAACGCCGCCGTGTGGCGGATGGTCTCGCCATGAGCAAAGAAAACCTCTGGACAGATGGCCTGGACCCGAAGTTTGAGATCAAGTTCATTGGGTAGGCCAAAGGCGACCGGTTGCAGGCCCAACTCATGATGAGCGCGCCGACACAGCTGGCCGAATCGTTCCGCTGGCCAACGCTTGGCGGCCAGACCCTTGTACGAACTACACCCGGCATGAAGGCCCAAGAGCGGTTCGTTGAGATGGCCCAGCATCTTGGCAGCTTCGCGGTGATACTTTGGATCGAGCGGTCCCAGACGAATGTCAGCCGGGCCAGTTGGCTTCTGTTCGGTGAACAGGCCGACGATGGCCCGATTCTCATCAATGACGTGTCGGCCGAGTTGTTGTTCAATCCGGTTGGTCAAAAGGAACCGCAGGTTGCCAATGTCGCCTCCGCGAACATACGAATGACCAAACCGCTGCTTAGCGCCCAGCAGGCAGGCCAGTGCGTTATATTCAAATCGGTTGGCTGGAAAGGCCAGGATGCTGGCGTCATACTTCTCGAATCGCTGCTTCAGGGCAAACCACAACGATTGCAGGTAGGACTGTGTTTGAAAGTTATGCTGTAGTACAACATCAAAGAGGCCAAGGTCCTCCAGCAGGTCGGCAGACTGTGGCCACATGGCCAATGCCGTGATGTGATCGTTCGGACAGGCACGCCGAAGATCCCGCAGCGCGGCAAACGCCAACACCGTATCGCCGATCCCGCCAAGACAAAGTGCCAGGATGCGGCGACACTCACAATCGCCTCGTCCATACACGCGACCGCCCGATGGCAATACCTTGCATTGCAGGTCCAACTTGCCATCGGGACGATCGCGCATGCGTGGGGCACTGGTCTTGCCGAACTCGTATGGCTGCAACACGCAATCCAAGCGTACACTCCCCGTCGACTCCACCCGCTCTCTTTCAAGAACAGACGCAGCCCGACCGTGCGGCTCCTATGAGGCACGAGAAGCACACGCATGCACAACGAGCGTGCATCTGCGCGCTACGCGTGCCTGCAAAAGAACCACGTACAAGTTGTTACTTGGATCGCCGCAGAAAACCTGCGCTGCCTAAGGTATGTCACTCTGCTAGAGTAATAGAGGTTTGCCGAACCTTCTGGTACAAACATAGCACATGAGTTCGAATTGTCAAGAGGAAGCGAATTGTTTTTTAAGTAAAGCTATCGGCTTTCAGCGATCAGTAATCAGGGATCGGCAGAAAGCCCAACGCTGGGCGATAGAATCCAACACTTGAAATGTTCGCGTGAATAGCTCAAGAAACGAGGCCAAGGTTCATGATATGCTCATCCAACATCCCGAATCGCAGAACGCCTTCAGCCGATGGCTGAAGGCGAACTTTCGTTGAAGGGGTGAAGATATGTTGATCCTGCTGACGTTGTGCGTTGGGCGGAACTACATAAATGGTCGGGCTCCGATCCGTGAGTGCGCGATGCGTGGAACTCACCCGTAACAACAGCCTGAAACAACTGCGAGAGTAATGTGCAGACTCCCGGGGTACCGTTAAGCGGTTCACCGAGGAGACGATCGAACGCTTCCGGTGAGCCGCCATGGTATGCTTCCAAGGCTCGGTCAACCTCCTCCGGCGAAGGATCCGGATTGGTGCGGTCGCTCGCCGTGTTGGCGTTCATGGTCCGCTCCTCCTCTATGATATCATTGCTGCACCATGTCGTAGGGCAATCCCAGGAATCCCCCGGGGATTGCCAGAAAGAGCCGCCTGCGGTCGAGATTCCCCGACGGTTCCTGCGGGCTCACACCCGACTTGGCCGATGCTATGATGCATGCGGAACAGAAAAGAGGGGGGTGCGAACCAAGTTGGGTCGGCAAACCTTTCACTCTACGCAAGAGTGAAACCTTGGGCGCACCCCCTCTCGTTTGGATGGCAGAGACCGGATTGGCCGTGGCCGAAGCCTGAGCGGGTTCGGCCACGCCTGGATTCATACCGCGTTCCACGTAAGGCGCGACATCCGCCGCGAGGATCGCAAGGGCGATCAGCCATACAGCCAACCTTTTCAGCTTGGCCTTTGCCCCCGCCATGAGTCGTTGAAGTCCGGCCGCGGCTCCGCAGACCAGTAGCATGGCGGGAATTGACGCTGCGACGGCTGATCCGCTAGCAACGCCGGACGACAAAGTTGATGTTGGCAAGGGTGGGTGCGGAGCCAGTGTCCACCAAGTAATGACAGCGGTCGATGCCCCGAAGACGGCGACCCACGTCCACGGCTTCCGGCCAGACAGCAACGTCCCGACAGACAGAAGCAGCACAACACACCCCAGTAGCAGTGGAACCGTCATCACCCCGAGCAGATGCAGCGTGGCTGGTTCCACATAGCGTTTGACCGTTCCGAACTCGAACATCCGCACGAGTTGGGCGTGCAGACTCTCCGATCCTCGCATGACCCACATCAGGCTGAATGCCAGGACGAGTAGCAGGGCAAAGCGGCGTGTGGCCGTGAGAGGATGTTCGTCTCCTCCATCCCGTCGCATTGGCCAGACGGCAATCAGGCATAAGACTAGAAGCGACCATCCCAGGTAGTGCCTGCCACCCCCGGCGGTCAGATCGTCGGGCAGTGCGTCCAAACGAGAGGCGAGCAAGCCATCACGGTCTACAAGGGTGAACGGCCCGGTCACTTGTGCGGAGGGCAAGGTCGAGGATGCAATCGGTAGCGCGAAACCGAAATGCCCGGCGAGGCGTGGCATTGCGGTCGCAACGAACATGCAAACGATCGCAACCACCAGGACCAGGAAGGCGGTACGCCGAAGGCCACCTTGTGTGGTGCCTTTCCAAGGTCTTAGGATTACCTCGAACACGGCGTAGAGGCCTGATACAACCGCAAGGAGGATACCCCCACTCGGCTCGATCGCGAAGGAGATCCCGAGTATGACGCCAACGCCTACCGAAGAAAACACGCCCAGCGTTCGGCACGCATATCTCCCCCGCGAACGTGGGCATCCACATGGGCAACGGTCGGAGCATGGGCTTCACTGAAGACGGGAGCGACTGGGATCCGCCGACCGGCTGGGAACGCTACGAACTCGACAAGACGGGCAATGATCAGTTCATCCTTACCGACCAAACCGGCTACAAGTACTTCTTTGAACCCGACAGCGACCCGGCGAACCTCGTCAGCACACGCAACATCTACGGCGAGGGGGAGAACTATGCCTACGATGCCTCCGGATACGTCACAAGAATCGACGCGGCCGCCAGCGGCGGTGACACCACGCGCATCACGATCGAACGCGACGCGGCACACGCCATCACCCTGATCCGCGACGATGCCGACCGCTCGATCTCCTACAGCTACGATGCCAGTTCCAACCTCACCAAGGTCGAGGATGCCTGCGGCTCCTGCTCGACGATACCGACCGCCGAATACGCCTACGACGGCAGCAACCGTATCACGAGCATCAAGGATGCCTACGGCAACACGATCAAGACCGTCGCCTACGACGGGAGCGACCGGGTCACCACCTCCATCGATGCAAACGGCGGGACCTTCTCCTTTGAGTACAACGGCACCGACCTCGTCATCGATCCCGAGGGCAACTCCACAGAGTACACCTTCAACGTGGACGGACTCCTGACCAGCAAGAAGTACCTCATGGCGGCGGGCGGCGACGATGACATCCTCTACACTTACGAGTACGACAGCACCGATCGGGTGACCAGCGCTACTCTGCCCAACGGGGCAGTGGTGGAGAACGACTATGACAGCCGGGGCCGATTGTTGGAGACGATCGTTACGGCCGACAGCACCGCCATCACACCGTTCTCGGCGACCTACAACTCCTATGGCCAGGTGCTGACCGAGTCGAACGGTGGGAGCAGTCCAACCGAGTACGTCTACGACAACACCTACACACTCGGCGGCCAGTACATCGAGAGCGGCAGCAACGACGTGACCCGGGCCAACGACGCGGAGCGGAACTTTTCCTTCGCCGCTGCGGGCCTCAACACGCAGCACATCGATGCGGTCGGTTACTCGCACACCTACGCCTACGACGCCAATGGATTCAAGACCCAGGAGACGGTCGACACCGGGGCACTGTCGTTGAATACCGCTTACACGGTGGACGCCATCGGTCGGGTATTGACGACCACCAGCCCCGAAGGCCACCAGTCCATCTACGCATATAACACGGGCGGCAAGGTCATGAGCAGCACAACGCCAGAAGGTATCGAGACGCAGTATGAATACGACGACAACGGACGCCGGACCATTCGCAGAATCATGGACGGCGAGACACCTCTCTATACCTGGACCACCGAGTACAACAACGCTGGCCAGATGACGCTGACCATCGACCCTGAGGGCGGCAGCACCACGTACGCCTACGATCTCATTGGTCGAAAGACAAAGGTAACCGCGCCGAATGCCAGCGTTACTGAACTCGTGTACGACGCACTCGGCCGGGTGATCACCACGAAGAAGGGCGACACGAGTGGCACCAGCATCGTAGCCCAGACAACCTACGACAAGATGGGCAACGTCGTCACCCGGGAAGACGGTGAGGGCAACCAGACGACCTACACCTACGACGGCTTCGGGCGAAAGGTCACCGTCGTCGATCCCCTGGGCCACTATACCGTCTCTGAATACGACGATGCTTCGCTCGTCACGGCCGTCAAGCGGTACAACAGCGGCGATACGCTCCTGGCCCACAGCACCACCGAATACGATTCGCTCGGCCGGGTCACCAAGGCCCGGCAGAAGGCCACGCCTGGCGGAGCGGACGGCGATGACGACAGTCTTATCGAGACCGTCTATGACGACGAAGACCGTGTGCTCTCCAAGAAGGTCTGGGTGGACACCGGCACGTACAATGACACGGTCTATGGTTACGACGGCGCGGGGCGTCAAACCAAGTCCACAGACCCGGATGGGAACGACACGACCTATGAATACGACGATGACGGCCGCCGGACCAAGGTGACTGACGCCAACAGCAACGACACGACGTATGAATACGACGACGACGGCCGACAGACCCAGGTGACCAACGCCAGCGGCGACTATACCGTGACGGCCTATGACGACCGGGGGCTCCAGACCCAGGTCAGCCGGTACGCCAGCGGCGATACGCTCC
>CAZTAR010000179.1:0-9354 GCA_964611695.1 uncultured Planctomycetaceae bacterium
TCGCCATTTTGAAGCTCTCTTGCTCAAGCAAACTTTGCCACCCTAGTTTTTTTTTGCGCTCGCCGAGGCCCTTGCAAGCTTGATCCCCACCCTGCCAGGTCAGATCGCAACCCTGCTGAACCCGTCCCTCCACCCAAACGCCACACCACACCGCCCACCCCCGATTCGCCCAAACCACCGATTCACTTATCTTGCCGCCGTGTGAGTGCTTTTTCAGGGGCGACTTCTTAAATAAAAAAGAAAAGGTTTCTAAAGAGGTGCGAGAAGGGATTCTCGCACCAGCGATTGACCGTTTGCTCGCGGGGCTCTGTTCGTCAGTACTGGTTCAGTTTGGGTACCACGGGCGGCTTGACCGCCCGTGCCGGCACTGGCAGCAAGCTGCCAGTGGCAACCCTCCAGTCAAACTATACAAGTACCTGTTCGTCGCCCTCTCATAGGCGCAAGAATTCGATTCCGTTACGATCCGTGACTTCATCAATGACGCCGAATCCCCAAGAGGAAGAAGACACTCATGGTCAACACCCCCTCTCAAGAACATCCCAAGCTCAGTTGGTCGTTCCCAGCCACCTTCTGGTATGCCAACGGCGCGGAACTCTGCGAGCGCGCGGCGTACTATGGCATGTTCATCAGCCTCTTCAGATACCTCGATGACGACGTCGGATTCACCACTGTGCAGACCGGCTGGATTGACGCCGCCTTCTCCTCAATCCTTTACTTCCTGCCGACGTTCATGGGCATCCTGGCCGACAAGATAGGCTTCAAGAAGGCGCTGATGCTCGCGTTTGCGATGCTGACCGGCGGCTACGCTTTGCTCGGGCTCTATCAGATTAAGTTCACTGCCCTCTTGGCGCTGATGCTGATCATGTTCGGCGGGGCAATCGTCAAACCGGTGATCTCCGGCACAGCCGCCAAGTGCAGCGATGACGCCCACCGCGCCAGGGCCATGTCCATCTTCTACATGGTGGTGAACATCGGCTCGTTCTCCGGCAAAGGGCTCGCGGGCTATCTGAACGAATCGCTCGGATTGCAGTACATCAACTTCTATGCGGCGGGAATGTCCTTCACCGCGTTGATTCTGGTCTCGCTGTTCTATCGCAATCCCGACATGGAGGGAACCGGCAAGACCGTCGCCGAGGCGCTGCGGGGGCTCCGCAAGGTGATGGCGAATTTCCGCTTCCTGAGCCTGATCCTGATCATCGGCGGTTTCTGGGCGATCCAGGGTCAACTCTACGGCGCGATGCCGACGTACATCGAGCGATTGCTCGGCACGGGCTACAGGCCTGAGTGGCTGGCGAACATCAACCCGTTGGTGGTGGTGTTGCTGGTCGTGCCGATTACGAATGTCATTCGCAACTTCAAGCCGGCCAATGCAATCAGCATCGCCTTGTTGATCATTCCGTTCACGGCTCTCGTGATTTCACTGAGCCCGGTCGTCGAGCGGGCAACGGGCCGGAGCATTGATCTTGGCTTTGTCAGCCTCCACCCCATGATTATGATGTTCATCATCGGGATCGGCCTGCAGGGGCTGGCGGAGTGTTTCCTGAGCCCGAAATGGCTTGAGTTTGCATCGAAGCAGGCGCCGAAGGCGGAAGTGGGGTTGTACCTGGGGTATTCGCACCTGACGACATTCTTCGCCTGGCTCTTCGGCTTTATCCTCGCCGGCTACCTGCTCACGGGGTTCTGTCCCGATCCCAAGACCTTGCCACCCGAGGTGCGGCACGAGTGGCGGCAGGCGCTGGATCCGCACTACCGGTTTGTTCTCGATGGCGCATTGGCGGGCGCGTTGTCTGACGACGCAGCTATTCCCGACGCGGTGCGGGCCGGACTCACAGGGCAAGGTATCACGCTCGACGACGACGCCCGCCTGACAAGCGTCAAACCGGCGGGTGAATGGAAGTCGAACGCCGTCGCCGCCTGGACGCTTTCTGCCGGCGAGCGCACGTACACCCTCGTGCATGTCGAGAGCAAGATCGAAAAGAAGCAGGAGGCCGACGATCGCTCGATCTTCGCGCGAGCCTGGGCGTTCCTGTTCGATACGCAGGAGGACACATTCGCCGAACTGCTGGTGCTCGACGATCAGGCGACACCCGCGGACAGTATGCCCCCCTTGCCTGAGCAGTACGTCCGGGCGCACTACATTTGGTACGTGTTCACAGGGATTGGGGCATTCGCGTTTGCGGCGATGCTCTTGTTCAAGTTCATCACCGCCCGGATCGATGCGGGTCGTGAGGGTGAGCCCGAGGGGACATGATGGCGTGTGTAGTATCGTTCCGCCTCCCAATACGCGAGCCTTTGAGAGCATTTTAGTGTTGAGATTGCATTCTCCGCTGTAGCGTCGGCCCCCCGTGGCCGACGGGGATCACCCGTTTGTTCGCCCCCCACAAGGTCGAACGCTGACCGCTTGCTGACGCGCGCGGCTCTGATCTCCGCCGCGGAAGATGCCATCTCATGCCTAAAATGCTCTAGCGTTGAGAGTTCATGCTTCGTGGTAGCGTCGCCCCCCCCCGTGGCCGATGGGGATCACCGGTGTGCTCGTCCTATCAACGAAAAACGCTCACCGTTTGTCGACGCGCGCAGTTTTGAGATCACCACCGGTGGCAGATGCCATTCCAAACTCACAGTGTAATCGCGGAAAAGCTGCCATCGTCACACTGTTGTTAAATTGGTTCAATCCGAGTTTGTATCAGACACGTTTGAACTGTCGATCGAGATCCGCTGTTGAGAGTTGGAGGGTTGTCGGGCGGCCGTGGGGGCAGTTTGAGGAGCGGTCCACGAGATGCCGTTGTGCGAGGAGGGCCTTCATCTCTTCCGTCGTCAAGGGGTCGCCGGCTTTGACCGCCGCCTTGCAGGCCATCATGTCGAGGGCGGCGTGCAGATGCGTTTCTTCGGATTCAGCGCCGTCGCTTTCCGCCAACTTGTCGAGCAGGTCCGTCACGAACTTCACGACGTCCACATTGGGCAACAAGGTCGGGAAGGATTGAACCGCCAATGTCCGGGGACCGAACTCGGAGATTTCGATGCCGAGTTTTTCCAGGAGTTCCTTGTGCTGCTCGGCGGCCTGGGTCTGTTGGGGCGAAGCTTCCAGAGCGTGGGGCATGAGCAGTCGCTGCGACTCCAGTGGTCCGGCGAGTATGCGTTCGCTAAACCTTTCGTAGAGTATCCGTTCATGCAGGGCGTGTTGGTCCACAATGATGATGCCTTCTTCCGTCTGGGCGACGAGGTAGGCATTGTGGATCTGAAGAACCGAACTGTACTGGTTCGAGAGTTCGGATTCCGCTGGTGCGCCTTCAGCATCGGGGGGTGGCGAGATCGGTTCCGCCGGGTTTTGGTCTGCCGCAATCGACGGGTCGGCGGGCATCGCCGCGGGGTCGGCGCCAGCCTCGCTCTGTTCCGTCGGCCAGGGCTGACCGCGTGGCGGGTCGAAAGTGGAGGTGATTGACGGACGCATGTTTCGCGTTGGGAATCGCGGCGGCTCGAACTGGATTCGGCCCTGCGTGGGGTCCACGGTCTTAAGGTAGTCCGCCAGTGCCTGCCGGGCCCGATTCTGGTGGGGGGAGATTCCTTGCGGCGACTCTGTTCCTCCGGCCCCTGCGGTGCGGAGCATGGGCGTCAGGTCGTGGCTGAGGAGGGTCTCTCGCAAGATCGCCAACACTTGCGATTGGATCAGACCGGCATCGCGCCATCGCACCTCGATTTTCGTGGGATGCACGTTGACGTCGAACTGTGATGGATCGACTGTCAGAAAGATGAACACGACAGGATATCGATCATGCTCCACGAGCCCCCGAAACGCCTCGCGGACGGCGTAGGCAATCCGGCGGTCACTGATGTAACGCCCGTTCAGGAAGAGGTACTGCCACTTCGAGGAGGCCCTCGAACGGTCCGGTGGGGCGAACAGGGCTTCGATCCTGGCGCCGCGTTCTTCACGGTCCGCATAGAGAAGCCCTTCCGCTAGTTCGGCGCCGTAAAAGTCGGCGATGCGCACCTTGCGGTCATCCGTTTTCGGCAGGTTTCGGCTTGATCGGCCGTTGTGCGAAAGGGTGAAGGCGATTTGTGGGTGAGCGAGCGACAGCCTGGCGATCTGCTCCGTGACATGGGAGCACTCCGTCTGCGGTCGACGGAGGAACTTCCGGCGGGCCGGTACATTGTAAAACAGGTTGCGGATCTCGACCGTCGTGCCGACCGGGCCTGGGGAGGAGCGGATGGGCCGCACCTGGCCGTCAGTGCATTGCAGTTCGCAAGCTTCCATTTGTCCCGCCGGCCGGGTGCGAATCGTCAGGTGGCTGACCGAGGCGATGGAGGCCAGGGCCTCTCCCCGAAAACCCAGACTGCGGATGTTGAACAGATCGTCCGGCTCGTAGATCTTGCTCGTCGCGTGCGGCTCGATGGCCAGCGGCAGGTCAGCGCGATCAATGCCGTTGCCGTTGTCGGTCACGCGGATGAGCCGTCCGCCCCCCTCTTCGATGGCGACGTCGATCCGTGTGGCCGAGGCGTCGATGGCGTTCTCGACGAGTTCCTTGACGACGCTCGCCGGGCGCTCGATCACTTCGCCGGCGGCGATCTTGTTGACGAGCGTGGGATCAAGCTTTCTGATTCCTGCCATGGCAACCGGGTATCGTCGTTCTGAGTCGGTCCGAAGCCCGCACTCCACGGGCACGAGGAGGCCAACGGTCCGGAACACGGTTTTGGCGGACGCGACCTCATGCTGCGAGTATAGGGACGGCCTCCGGCAATGGTCAACGTGGAGCGGAGAGAAGCGGTCAAGGGGGGGGCAAGGGGTTGAGGGTTGGAAATGGGGAACAAATAGGAGGGTAAGGTCTTCGACACCTTGGCGATAGGCTTGTTTGCGGGGGGGGCGATCTGTTGTAGGATGTTGCCGTGAACGGCGGTTGTGAATAGGGAACAATTGCCCACGAGCAACGGACAGACAACAACTGAAAGCTAATAGCCAATAGCTGAACGCTGTTGGCCGGTAGCTGATAGCTTATTGCTTGCCTCTCACTGTTTCTTTCCGGAGCCTGATCGATGGCCACGATGCCGGACATGCGAACGAGTACGTTGGAACGTGACGACGTCGGCGGGGACATGTGGACTCTGAACTTCGGTCCTCAGCATCCCGCCACGCACACGACGCTCCGGATGGTTCTCGAGTTGGACGGAGAGATGGTTCGTGCGTGCACGACCCACATTGGTTATCTCCACAGCGGGTTCGAGAAACTGGGGGAACACCTCGATTACAATCAGTTTGTCGTCGTCACGGATCGGATGAACTATGTCAGCCCGATCGCGAACAACATCGCCTGGCACCATGCCTGTGAAAAGCTCTTTGGCATCGAGTTGACGCCACGGTGCAAAGTGATTCGTACGATCGCGGCGGAGTTGGCACGGATTCAGGATCACTTGGTCTGCGTCGGCGTCTCCGGTCTCGACCTTGGCGGCTTCACGGCCTTTTTATACGCCTTCAACGATCGCGAGCCGATCAACGATCTGTTCGAGGATTTGTGCGGGCATCGCTTCACGACGGGCTACACGCGTGTCGGCGGCGTGCTTCATGACATGCCGGACGATTGGCCGGCGCGTGTCGAGGCATACCTGAAGAAGCTCCCCCGGGTGCTGGACGACGTTGAAGCGCTGTTGACTCGGAACCGCATCTTCGTCGAGCGCACCAAGGGCATCGGCGTTCTTTCACATGATGAGGCGATCAACTGGGGTTGGACCGGGCCACTCGCAAGGGCCAGCGGGGTCAAGCGTGATCTCCGCAAGGACGAGCCCTACCTGTGCTATGCGGACAACTGGGATGGCAAGGGCTCGAGCGGGGTGTCCTTCAAGGTGGCGATCGCCACGGGCGGGGACGTGTATGCTCGTTATCTCGTTCGGCTGGAAGAGATGCGGCAGTCAATCGACATCATCCGCCAACTGCTCGACAACATTCCGTCGGGGCCTGTGAATGTCGCGGCGGATGAAAAGCTTGCCCCGCCGGACAAGCGGGAGGTCTATTTCTCCATCGAAGGGCTGATCCACCATTTTGAGGGCGTGATGGAAAACCGAGGGCTAACCCCGCCGGTGGGGGAGGTCTATGGGGCCAACGAGACCGCCAATGGCGAATTAGGGTTTTACATCGTCTCTGACGGAGGCGCCCGACCTTATCGCGTTCGGTGCCGCCCGCCCAGTTTCATCTGCTATCAGACGTTCTCGAAGCTTGTCGTCGGCCACAGCATCAGCGAAGTGGTCGCCGTGCTGGGTAGCCTGAATATCATCGCCGGGGAGTTGGATCGGTGACGGACGAGAGTTTGCCCGGTGCGGAAAAGGGATCGGGCTCTTGGATTCTGCCGGCAACGGCGTGGCTCATCGCGGTGCTCGTCATCCTGGAACTGGCCAACGGATTGGGGGCGGTGTGGTTCCGGTGGGAGGTGACCTCCACGAGGAATCCCGCAATCCTGGAGGGGCTTGCCTGGCACCACGATCGATTGTCATTGCCTGTCAGGCTCTGGGATACGGCATACGTCGCCCAGAGCGACAAGATCTACAACGTCTTTCCGCCGCTTCAGTCGATCATCAGTTATTGCGCCACGGCCCTGACGCATTGGGGACCGGAGCCGCCGCATTTTGAAGTGATGCACATCCTACCGCTGTTGCTGTTTGGGTTTCCTTTACCCATCGTGGGCTATCTGGTTTTTTACAGACGGGCAGGCGGTGAGATTGCGGATCGCGGATACGCGATGACCAATCTTCAACCTCCGATCTTCAACCGTCAATTCTTTTGGGCTGCCGTTCTGCTGCTGGGTTGGCTGGGCGGCACGGCCGTGGCGCCGTGCATCCAGGAAGCACGGCACGGTGGTGTGCATCACATCAATCATCTGCTGTCTCAGATCGGGTTGCTGCTGCTGGCCGGCGAACTGTTAGGACGCCGTCGAATCTGGGTCGCGGTGATCGGATTGCTGATCGCCTGCTGGAGCCGGCAGATGACGGGCTTGTACGGTTTGGCATTGCTTGCCGTCGCGTGGCAAGCTGAAACGCCACAAGGCCAAAAGGCCGAAAAGCCAAAATGCCTGGAAGGCGAAACACGGGTGGGCCACGAATTTGATTTTCGGAAAAGTTCGCGCGTTGGGTTGCTCACCGGCGTGCCGGGGCGTGCGAGACGGATGGGTGTTGCTGTCATCGGATTGGCCGTGATTGTGGCGGTGCCGATGGGATTGTGTTGGGCCAAATTCGGCAACCCTTTGGAGACGGGATACGAACTGATCTACGTCGGCCGGGATCACCAGTTGGCGGAGGACGCCCGGGCGTACGGCCTGTTTTCACCAAGATTCGTCGCCCGAAACGCGTACTACATGAACGTGGCGATTCCGTGGGGCACCACGGAGGATGGCGGAATCGGCTGGAAACCGTCGGAGCACGGGGCGGGCATTTGGCTGACGACGCCGCTGCTGGCTTTGGTATTGTTGGGGGCCGGTTCGTGGTGGCGGGAGCCGCCTGCCCGGGCCTTGATGCTATGCACAGTCCCGATCATTGTTATTCTGTTGCTATACCACGGCACCGGCCGGCTACAATATGGGTACTGGCGTTTCGGGCTGGATTTCATCCCGGTCTGGCTCGTGGTGGGCGGTCGTTGGTTGACGACCGGATGGCGGCGATACGCGACGCTGGGTTGTGTTGCCTGGAGCGTCGCCTATTTTGCCCTGCTGGGACGTTGGGATGAGGTCATGAGGGTATGAGGGCGAACGGGCTTGAGAGTGTCCGCTCGAAACTTGAGCACTGGTATCATTTGGGTGCCACGGGCGGCCTGCCAGTCCGTGCCGGCACTGGCAGCAAGCTGCCAGTGGCACCCCTCTACGAAGCGATCCCAGTACCGAAACTCGAATACTCGTTGAAACGAGCCCCAGTCAGCCTTAGATTCGATAATCTGAACAGCCCGTGATTTAACAGAATGTGAGACAGCCATGGCATGGCAAGCGATTGATCGTCGAACGCCGGTGATTCCAGAGAATGCGGAGCCGGTCTTGACCGAGGCAGTGCGGGAGAAGATTCGGTCGTTTTTCCCGCGTTACGAAACCCAACGCGCGGCCCTGCTGCCGGCGCTGCACATCGTGCAGAACACCTTGGGGCACGTCGGTCCGAAGGCGATGGTGGAGATTGCCGAGCTACTGGGAATCCCCCCCAGCCATGTGCTCGACACGATGAGCTTTTACACGCACTTTTGGGATCATCCCAAGGGCCACAAGGTGGTCGTCGCCTGTCGGAGTATCTCCTGCCACCTCAACGGCGGACAAAAGGTATTACAAGCCTTGAAGGATGCATTGGGCATTGACGAACACGAGACGACGGCGGATGGCCAGTACAGCCTGATGACGGAGGAATGTCTCGCGGCGTGTGACCATGGCCCCTGCGTGTTGATCAATGAGAAGCTGCACAAGCGGGTCACCCCTCAAGACGTGCCGAAGATTCTCAAGGACCCCGAGAACGACGTGATTACGATGGCTCGCTCAGACCTGTTCGACGCCCCGACCGATTCGTCCACTGCCCCGGACGGCACGGATGGAGCGCCTCTGGAGACACCCGCACCTTGAGGACATCCCTGGGCGACGTACGCCGGTTCAGATCGCAGAAGCGGGCGGGCGGCGTACTCGGGGCTGGTTCCCGGGCAACGCGAATCGGCCGGGCGAAAGCGTGAAACGGGTGTTACCAAGGAAGGCTCGCGCATCTTGCGTTGGGCCCTGGTTGAAACGGCTTGGCGACTGGTCTACCACTCTCGGCGCTGGGGATCAGTCTTCGAGGCGCTGTGCAAGCGGCGAGGCAAGAAGCGGGCCATCATTGCCGTGGCCCGGCGGTTGTTGTGCATGATGGTGGCCATGCTACAAAGCGGACGCCGCTATCAGGCGGCGATGGTGTAGAGCGGGCGCCCCCAGGCATACGCGTAGCAAATGAGGCGTTTTGAAGAGACGAAGTAGCTTGTCGAGCTTAAGACCGGTGGACGTGACGACTCCAAGGACTACCCCGAGACTAGCCCTGTCGGTGATCCCATCATCAACCGGCGTTAACTTGAATGGTGGCGTCCTTCGTATGTTTTCTTCATGGCGACGTTCGCACAGCCGAGCGATCCCGAATAGATGGTTGAGCGTATCGCGTCCCGTCGGCTCCCGCTCGATATTCCTGAGGGAGCACCCGCCAAACGTGTGGGATCTCCCTCCCCCTCGGGCTCAAAAGAATGTGGGGGAGAAGGCACACCCCCGAATCGCGAGGCGACGGCTGAGATGGGCCAGATCGACCGACGCCGACGGCGAGAGGGAATGTGCGGAGACTTCTCCTCCACTTCTCTTGCACCGGCGGCTTGACAAAAGTTGCTTCATAGATGGG
>CAZTAR010000180.1:0-9316 GCA_964611695.1 uncultured Planctomycetaceae bacterium
GACACTGGCGGGCCAGCCGCCAGTGGCACACATCATTCGACCAGTGACAGAGCACAAGGGCAGTTAACGATTGAGTGTGGCACCGGCGTCTCGCCGGTGAGGCAACGGCACTCGGCCTCCTTGCTTCCACCGGCGAGACGCCGGTGCCACAAATCAACGTGAGACGCTCTAGGGTGCGAGCAAACCGGTTACCCCCGTCGGTTACGGGGGGCGACGTTACCGCGGACCATTCACGCTGAAACCCTTAATGCGATGACGGTGTTTCTCGCCCGTTATTCTTCGCGGGCCAACTCACGGGCTCTTCAATCTGGAGTAATCCAATGCGGTGCGAAACTGCGCTCGCCCTTGAGTCGCTCGCGATTGATGCCCAAGAGTCCACTCGACTATTTCCCACCTTTTGGATTCTTACTCAACCTGACAATGCTGGGAACCGACACATTAGGACTAGGCGATCTTTGGGGCCGAAGGACGCCTTACCAAACAAGTCGGATAAGAGGAGAGGCTCCTATATGCTCGATCAAATGGCTGCACGCGACAGAGCAACTCGCCGTGCCATCGAAACCGGATTGATGCCCAACATCGACTTGATCCACCAATCCCAAAAGCGGGAAGGCTTTCAGGCTTGCTTTGGCCGGTCTAAAGACGTGTGCCACAGCACACAGTGCAAGTGGCACGGCGAATGCTCCGCGCTGGCTTCGTTCAGGCCAACGCGCGCCCTCGGAATCGCGGCAAAACGTCGACCGAGGTCCAGGACACTGGGACAACCGAGCTTCGACGAATTCCGGGATGGGTTGCACGACTCTTCTCGTTGCGACACCCACCGCAATAAAGCGGCCCACAGCACCGCTGCCCATCATCAGGCGGCCCACAACGGGTTTGACCGCAATAGCGATGCCGCCGCCGCAGGCGCCGCCGCCGCTTCCGTGTTGGATTCGCTTCCGAGCATTCAGCTATAACGAACCAGGGGATGAAGTCTCCGATCGCAATTCAAACCTGGACCCCGGCAGCTCGGAGAAATGGGCCATCGGCAGCCGCGCCATTCACGTCCCGGAAGGCGCCGGAAGCACCAACGCATCCGCCGGCGGCGCTGATTCAGGCTGCTCCTTGCCGTTCAGCAACTCAAAAAACTTGCCCGTCGCCGCGCAGAGTGATGCCGTGTTCACCCCCATAAAGTAGGACTGCCGTGCAATGACTTCCTGCTGTTCGAAGATCTTACGACGCCGGGTAAGCAGGTCATCGATATTTAGCTCTCCGGCAACATACTGCTGAATGCCACTCTGAAAGTCCCGATCATACTTACGAAGTCCATCGCGAAGTTCATCATTGCTCTTCGCAAGAGATCGGTTACGAACCAGTGGCTCGAGCGTGTTCACATAGATGGCGTTCTCTCTGGCCGCGATCGCTTCGCTGAATTGCTCAATATCCGCGCTAGCCTGTCGGATGAGGCTACCCGTCACGCGGTCGTCCACGGCGCTCACCTCCATGCCAAAGGAAACGGACCAGTCGGACTCATCTCGATCGGAACCGCGACCTTCGAGATCAGTCTCCCCACGGGCCAACAGTGCCACATCCCACTTGCCACGCCTCGCAAGATCGAGCTGAACTTGCGCGTTCTTCATCGCATTCTTGAGGGTCGCAATTTCGGGGTCAGTCTCGATTCCCTGGTTGAGGAGTTCCTCGTGCGACAACCCCACAAAGGGGTCGAACTTCTCTTCAGCAAGTTCGACTTCGGTACTGAAAGGCAAACCACAATCCGACTTGAGCCGAGCAAGTTGAACTTCGGCCTGACTAGAAAAATCAAGATCCTGCGCACGAACACTCGCAATCTCGGCCTCCAACCGACCTCGGTCTGTCCCCACATTCGTACCCGAAGCTTGCTCAAGGATGGGCTGCAAAGCCTCCAGATCTTGCTGCCATGCTCTCGCATTGTCTCGGAGCTGAATCTGGAATACCGAATCGTGGTAGCGATTCAGTGCCCGATTCAGCCCCCACCGAACAGTCTGGATGAAATTCAGTTGCGTGTCATTCAGTTCATTGCGGCGAAAGATTTCCTCGCTCGTGCGTTCCAGACGTTCTCGGGATCCCCAAAGAGGGTAGCGAAGATTGGCGGAAACGAAGGGCTGATCCCCGTAGCCCTGGTTCTCCTCCGTCACCCGAAACCCCACCCCCATCTCCATGCTCGTTGTATCGAAGAAACGCTTCTCGACCCCCAGTCGCGTCGTGTGCTCGCGGCTTCGATCCACGATCCGTTGCTGATCATCGTCCTGCCATTCGTCCTCTTCCCATGTGTTGGATACGCTAAGCTGAGGCGTCAGTGAGTCGCGCGACGTGAAGAAGAAATCGTATCGACCCTCTTCGGATTTAAACCGCTGGTAGCTCGACTTGATATCCGGCTGATAGTTGAAGGCAATTGGAATAAGCGTCACAGGCGTCAGGAGGCGTTTCTCGGTCCCCTCACTACTCAACCGAAGCGCCCGCGGTTGAGTCTTCACGGCCGTCGGTCGCGGCAGGTGAATATCTTCTCTGAGTTTCTGCGACGGCGTAAGCTGGCTGCAACCGGCCACCGGCATGAGCCCCCCCACAGCCCAAAGAATCAGCGATGACGCCAATCGGATCACACGTGCCCGAGAAGCCCCCAGGCAATCACCTTTTCCAGTCTTGTGTTGTCTGAATCGCATCCCAAAGGGCATCGTTCAAAGCTGTCGTCCGCAGTGTACGCAGGCCAACTCCCTGTTCTCTTAGGGCAGGCATCCTTGCCTTCTCAGCCGATCGCACCATACGACCCTGCTTCGAACCAGTGGACCCCACCCCATGTTGAAGTTGCCTTGTAGGCGGTGTCTTGCGGGAAGACCTCCACATGGTTGCTCGCGTGTCAGAAAGTATAATGGATTGAACGGGAAAGTCCAGAGAGGCTCACGACAACCGTCACGACGAACTCGACACGCGAAGCCTGGAGAGTCGCCCTCGCGCGATGCGAACCGCCTCCGGCGAGATGTCGCACCCCAACCACCGGCGCCCGAGCGCTTTGGCGGCAGCGAGCGTGGTCCCGCTACCACAAAAGAAGTCGCCCACCAAATCGCCGGGATTGCTCGAAGCGAGGATAATCCGTTCGAGCAACGCCTGCGGTTTCTGTGTCGGCCAGTCAACGCGTTCTTTCGACACGGTCGACAGGAACGGCATATCCCACACATCGGTGAGCGCCGGCCCTTCCACATTGAAGTAGAGCCGCCCTTTCGTCGTGGACTTGTAGGGCCGCCCCTGCCTGTCGCGTTTCAGACCATCGGTACGGTATTCCCCCTGGCGGAGGAGTTGGAACCGATGCTTACCGAGACGGCGAGCATAGACGAGGATCGTGTCGTGCTTGCGGGCAAACCAGCGCCGGGATAACCCACCCGTGCGGTAATGCCAGACGATCTCGTTCATGAAGTTCGATCGACTGAAAAGGTCATCAAGTGCGATGCGGAGATGGTGGCTGACTCGCCAGTCAACGTGCAGGTACAGCGTGCCGTGCTCGGCGAGCAGGCGATGGCACTGCGCCAGTCGTGGTTGCATGAACGAGAGATAGGAGGAGATTCCGCCGTCCCAGCGATCGGAATAGCCGGCCGATTGATCCGTGGTTTTCCGGTTCTTCCCCGTGAAGAAAGGCGGGTCGAGGTAGATCAGGTCACAGAGGCCTTGAGGTTGCCGCTCAAGAAAGGGCAGGTTGTCGCCACGGTGAATCTTACACACCACAGCCTTCTGGTCATCCCGTCTCACACAACATTCCTGGGGTCGATTCCGAGCGCCTCCATGCGCCGGTACAAACGACTCCTGGAGATGCCCATGAGTTTGGCTGCCTTGTTACGTTGCCAATTGGCCGCCCGCAAAGCACGAATAATCGCCTCTGTTTCGTGCCGCGCCAAGAGCGGATCCAATAACAGCCCGCTCTCCGGCGAATTCGGAGCGGCGGGCTGCTGCGGTGGAACTGCCAGCTGTTGGGAAGGAACGGGACCGCCGTGTTCCACATTCGCCGCACGTTCCACCTGGCAAGCCCCCGGATCCAAACGCGCGGCCGTCGGTTCTAAGCGAGCCCGCAATGCCTCAATCTCCCGTCGCAGGTCGCACTCTCTGCCGAACGCCTCTGTCATGTCACGAACGATCCCCAGCACATACGCGGAGGCGTCCGTCTCATTCGTGAGACGTGAGTAGACAATCTCGACATGAACGTATCGCCCGTCCTTGCGGCGAAGTTGCACACGCCGTTGAACGCCGCTGCCCTCACCCTCGAGCAACTCCTTTGAAGGACATAAGTCGGCAGACAAGTCTCGACCCTGCTCATCCTTGCATTTAAGAAGGTCGTGGCATTGGCCCTCAAACTCAGCAACATCGTCGAGCGTGTATCCGGTTAACAGCGACATCGCCTCGTTCAAGAAGATCAACCGTCTGTCTGGCGTGATGACGAAAACGCCATCGCGGATAGAAGAAAGAAACCGCTCCGAAGAGAAAAGGTCGGAAAAAGGTTCAATTACTATTGGCATACAAACTCCAGCAATCCCGGTCGCTATCCACCGAAGCGATTACGCCGGGCACCTGGCCGAACGTTTCGAATTGCGCCCCCAAAGCGAGACCGTCTTGTGTCGATGATGTGGCACAGGTGCTCGCATTGTTGCCATTGAATACCGTCCGCCGAACAAAAATACCCAATCCGTTAGTCACCTATTCTTCGTGTGTTCAAGATAACTTCCTGAGTTTAAGAAGGATACTGATACTCTTACACCATATTCCGCAGAAATGTCTTCTTTCCTTCAGGAGATCAAACGATAGAATGACCTTTTGGTGGGCCTGTGTTCACTCGCGAGAAAGTGACTGTTCCTAAAAAAAGGCGCTGATTGAAAGTCGATGGCTGTTTGTCATACTCCCAGAACATGTATCGACAAGCATTATACAACACGGCCAGTCAGTGAGAGTGACGCCATGACAAACGTCAATGAAATAAACACAGCCCATTTCCATACTCTCCTCGAACTTGCGCGCAACGAAGACTTCGGTGACCAAGCGGGCGACTTAACTTCACTCCTCCTACCTCAAAACGCCTATACCGCAACGGGTTGTTGGAGTGTCGTTGCAAGAGAAAAAGGTCGGTTCTGTGGGGAGGCCGTGTTGCCAAGTCTGATCCGCGAATTGGCGCCGGAAGTTCAAATCGATTGGGTGCGTCCCAAGATTGACACACTTCCATTGAGCGCTGGCGACGAGATTGCCAGGCTATCCGGACGAGTGTGCCAGATGCTCGCCGCCGAACGAACGCTACTCAACTTCCTGCAACATCTCTCGGGAATCGCCACGCTCACGGCGAGATTCGTTGCCGCCGTGGCTGGCACTCACACCAAGGTTTACGACACGCGCAAGACCACGCCTGGCATGCGAAACCTCGAAAAATACGCGGTTCGCTGCGGCGGCGGACACAACCACCGAATCGGCCTCTACGACGCCGTGCTCATCAAGGACAACCACCTGGCAGACATTCCCATGGCCCGGCTGGCACACACGGTCTTCGAGATGCTCGGGCGAATCGACACGCTTCCGTCCAAACCCGCGTTCGTTGAGGTCGAATGTGATACGTTGCCGCAACTCGCCGAGCTGATCAAAGTCGTCGGCATCGATGTGATCCTCCTTGACAACTTCGAGATCGAAGCATTGCGAGAAGCCGTGCGCGTTCGCGACGATGCCGGGTTGCGCGGTAAACTTGAACTCGAAGCCAGTGGAAACGCGAAGCTCGAATCAGTTCGCGCGATCGCGGAAACAGGCGTGGAGAGAATTGCTGTCGGGGCAATCACGCACTCGGCTCCGTGTCTGGACTTGGGTTTGGATGCCAGGGGAGAACCGTGAACCACCCGCACGAACTTGGTGCCACCACACTCTCTCGCGACCTCAACACGTCGCGTGTCGGTCGGAGAATCACCGTCCTGAGAGAGACGAAAAGCACCAACGATTACGCGCTCAACATGTTGGCAGATCGTGAGAAGCAAGCCGCCGACGGGCACGTCGTCTTCACCGAGCACCAGACCGCCGGACACGGGCGACTCGGCAGATCGTGGCACTCCCCGCGAGGTGCGAGTCTGCTCTTCACCTTGCTCCTCTGGGAAGATAAGCCCGTGCTGACGCCGGCGCGAATCGTCATGGCAGCCGCGCTGGGTGTCGCGACCGGCATCGAGAACGCCACCGACGTGGAGCCCGTCGTACGATGGCCCAACGATGTTTACGTGCGGGGAAAGAAACTCGCCGGAATTCTTGTCGAGGTCAGACCGGACCAGAACGGCGCAAGAACCCTCGCGATCGGCATCGGCGTCAATTGCCTCCAACACCCCGGCCACTTCCTACCCGAAATCCGCGATACCGCCACGTCATTGGAAATCGAGAGCGCGGCCCCGGTCAGCCGGATCGATGTCGCACGGAAAATGCTCCAGGCATTGGATAGCCACTTTGCCCGATCGGAACAACTCGACGACGATTCACTCATCGCCGCCTGGCGGGATCGCAGCGCGGACATCGGCACGCGCGTGACACTCGTCAAACAGGGAGAACAATTCACCGGGCAAATCGTTGACGTGCACCCCACCAGCGGCCTGCTCCTCCACCTCGACACCGGCGCCCGCCAGCACTTCGACCCGGCCACCACCTCACGAGCATGACAGCCCGTGGCAAAAACTGTGTCACCGGCGTCTCGCCGCCGACGATCAGAGCCACGGACGTCAGCAAGCGGTCACCGTTCAACTTTGTCGGGTGCAAACAAACCAGTCATTCCCGACGGCCACGGGGAGCCGACGCTACCGTGGAACATGCACTGTCAACCCGCGAATGCACTAAAGCGTTTCACGTTGATATGTGGCACCGGCGTCTCGCCGGTGAGGCAACGGCACTCGGCCTCCTTGCTTCCACCGGCGAGACGCCGGTGCCACACTTAATCGTTAACTGCTCTAACCCTGACGCGGCTGCCACAGAATTAGCCTGACCGACCTGAATCGCATCCGATTGCGTTTCAGACTGAACGTCCGTTTCGTCTTCGACACGAAAAGTCAGCGTCGCCCAGAAGCTCTCCCACTGGGTTCGACCGAGTTCGGGAGTCCGGCGGATCAAGTGTGCCTTGACGAACCAATGGCCCTCTCGCGTCAACGCAATCTCGGCGATGCCATCGGCGTTGGTCTGGGTGAACGTGACGTAGCCTGGCTTGTGAAGCATGTCATGGCCTGTGGAGATGGGAACGTTCGGCCAGGGGTGCCCGTCCAACAGGACTTCCACCTGCACCGTCGTCTCAGGCATCCAGCGCGTCGGGTCGGACAGCGGGATGATCTCCAAACGGTGCCCGAGTGGTATGGCATATCCCGCGTGATTGCGATCAACCTCGTCCAGCGATTCAGCCCCTCCTGAGCCGCCAGCCGGTCGAACCTCGACGATCGTCTTGGCAAACTTGGTGTACCGCTCTTGGACCATCTGGCCGTCGTCCCTGGGCTGCGAGAACATGGAGAGGACATTCTCGGCTCGCTCGGACATGAGGTAGTTGAGGAATCCCGAGCCGTCGATCTCCACCACGCGAGGCACGAGTTCGCAGCCGATGACGTGAAGGCCGGGCACCGTCACCAGCGCTCGGCGAGAAAGTCCCCGATCGACGATGGCGAAGTCCGAGATTTCTCGTTCCTCTGTGCCGATGCGATCGGTGAAGCGAGCCACCCAGGTGGAATCGGTGGCGGCATCTCCCCATGGGAAGACTTGTCCGGTGACGAATGAGAGCCAGAGGGGTTCTTCCGCTTCGATGCTGTCGCGGTCCGAGATCAGCCAGGAATCACTGGCGAGGGTCGGCACTCCCGCAGTCAGGATAGCCAGAGTGGCCATGATCCAAACGTGTTTTCCGTGTATTGTCGTTGGTCCCATCGATCGCCATCCCCGGACATGTCGGCTATTTGCCACCAAAGTGTATCTCGAATATGCCCTTCACCCCTCAGCCCTCTTCCTTCATCCTTCAACCAATCACCTCCTTCTACCGGTCACTTCCTCTGGCGGTCGCAGCAAATCGGAACTGCGTCAAGTTCCATGAGACAATTGGCGGAATGATCGGAGCCCCAAACCCCAGCAGCGGTCAACCAGGGAAGACCGATTGTCTTCAGACCCGCTCGCTGGCAATCGAGGCTCGGATTGGGTGTCCAACTTGCGAGTACTCACCAACTTGCTTCCGAGGCGTTGCCGATTGGCGGCAGAAGCGTAGAATGCGGGTTTTGAGGAGTCACGAACACGACGTGAGAGGTTGTTTGAATGGCAATCCATCCCAGCGCGGTTGTAGATACTCAGGCGGAAATAGCAGCGAGCGCGGAAATCGGACCTTTTGTGGTGATCGAGGGGCCCGTGAAGATCGGCGAACGGGTCCGCGTCTATCCGAACGCTTACTTATCCGGCTGGACGGAGATCGGGGACGATTGCCAGATCCACCCGGGCGCGGTGGTGGGCCATTTGCCCCAGGATTTCCACTTCTCAGGCGAACGATCCTACTGCCGAATCGGCGCCGGCACGATCATTCGCGAGTTCGCCTCCGTCCATCGCGGGACGCAGCCCGAGTCCTGGACGATCGTCGGGAAGGGTTGCTTCATCCTCGGATACGCCCACATCGGCCACAACTGTGAACTCGGCGATGGCGTGAAGGTGTACAACTGTGCCGGCCTCAGCGGGCACGTCATCGTCGGCAACAATGCCATTATCAGCGGCTACTCGCTCGTCCACCAGTTCGCGAGAATCGGCGAGTACGTGATGGTGGGCGGCGGCACGCGGGTGACGAAGGACCTGCCTCCCTATATGAAAGCACTTCACGAGTCCACGATCATCGGATACAACGCCATCGGGCTCAAACGATCCGGCGAGTTTAGTTCTGATGAGATTCAGGAAGTGAAAGAGGCGTTCCGCACGATCTTCAGATCCAAGCGGAGTTTCCGAAAAGTGGTCGAGGAATTCTCCGCCCAGGCCAAGACTCGGACCGGCCGCAACATCCTGGAATTCATCAACGCCGAATCAAAACTCGGCATCGCAGGAGGGCGAATCCCAGCCCATGCCATGACACCGCAAGAAACCTCGGTCGAGGACGGATGAGGGATGAAGAGTGAAGGATGAAGGGGATAACCGAGATACACTTCGGCGGCGGCTGGGAAAATGCAATCCTGGCCTGGCCCCGGAAACGAAGTTGAAGGGGTCGTGAATTGGCAATTAGAGATCGCTCTCGACGAGATGAACTTAGAAGCTATCTCAGAATACCATAAGACTGTGCCAAACCGATTGTGGCACCGCCGTCTCGGCGGTG
>CAZTAR010000181.1:0-9309 GCA_964611695.1 uncultured Planctomycetaceae bacterium
CCCCCGACGAACAGTTGGAAAACCGCAAAGCCGGCCTTGCGGCCATCCACGGCAAGCCCCTGGTGCCGGAAGCGGTGCCGCCCCTGATGTCCATCGACCCGGACATCGAAGACGCGCTCAACAAGGCCGGCCCGGCCCCGTCCGAAGGCGTCTCGATCGCCGTTCGAACGGGGACCGAGGATCTTCCCTTAGATGACTTTCTCGATGATGACCCGGCCTCAAGCTGGGCCTCGCAACTCGCCGCCGGCGTCGCGGATGACGATGGCGGAGGCAGTTTGATTTCGTTGGATGACCTGACCGGGGAGTAAGTGACCATGTCTGATATGCCAGACAATCTGGAACTACAACTCACGGGCCCGGTCACGGATGACCAATCGACGGAGGAAAACCCCGTCGACAAGACGATTGGCATGGAGGCCAGACAGATGCTCAAGTCCGTTCGCCTGCCGGCGCAGGACCCGCTCCCGGAGGAGTCGCGGGAGGAAGTGCGGCTTACGGTGCGCAACCATGTCGCCGAGCACAAGATCAGATACCGTGAAATCGCGCAACAGGTGGGCATTGGCGAGACCACGATCAGTGAGGTGCTCAAGGGGACGTACAGACGCGCCAATCCCGACCCGATCCTCCGGAAGCTCAATAGCTGGATCGACGACGACGAACGGAGACGGCAGAATTCCCGGCCGATCGGGTTCTACCCGACTTGCGTCTTCGAGGTCATCCAACTCCTGGCGAAGTTCGCCAAGAGCAACGCGCGCGTACCGGACTGGTCCCGCAAGACGATGGCCCTCGACCTGCCACGGATCGTTGTCGGATGGGGGCCGGCCGGCTGTGGAAAATCTGTCGGCGCTCAAGCCCTGAGTGCCGAAGACCCGCTGTCCATTTTTGTTCGTTTGGAGCAGAAGAAGGGCACCGATAGCGGGCTCGCTAATCTGATCGTCGAGTCGGCCGGATGGCGAGGCAAACCGCGCGGCGTCGGGACGTTCGACTTCGTGAAGAGCAAGCTGCGCGACAGCGGCCGGTTGTTGATCGTCGACGAAGCTCATCGTCTGCGGACCAGCGGATGCGAATTCTTGCGCGACCTCGCCGATGTGTGTGGCATCCCGATCCTGCTGCTGGGGACGCAGGAGTTCTACGAGCGGATCACGCGGGTTCGAACGCGAAGCGGCCACTTCTTGTACGACCAGTTCACCAGCCGCGTTGGCATGCACCGGAATCTGGTTCGCGGTGTGGATGGCAAGGGCGGGATCAAGCGGCCCATCTACTCGATCGACGAAGTGCGGCACATCTTCAGGGCTGACAAGGTTCGACTCACCACGGATGCGGAAGATTTCTTGTGTGGCCTTGCCGGCATCCCAGGCGTCGGCATGCTCCGGGCTGCAGCGAGCACGTTTGCTAAGGCAGTCCGATCTGCACTTCGTGGCAGCAAGATCATCGATGCGAGGTTGTTGCGGAGTGCCACGCAGAGCGCCCTCTTCCCGACCGGCGAAGTTGATGAGACTGTCCTGCTCGAAATCGACCAGGCGGTCGAATCCATCCGCGCATCCCGCGAGACACGGGCCTCTGCCAGCGGATGATTGGTAGGCAAGAAAATTCATGGAGGAAGTCAAATGGAAGAGATTATCCAAGCAGTACAGACCAAGGGGGCGGAAGGCAAGACGATCCACAAATGGAAGGTGTCCGTGCCTTGGTTGGACAAGAAGGTCGCGATCCCGATTAGAGCGGTCATTCCGGAGTACGCTGGCAGCGAGCCAACCCGTTTTCTCGTTGACATCACATCGCCGTTTCGGTTGCTGGCCTCTCATCACGATTATGACCGCCTATGTGAGATGGTCACCGCCGCGATCAAGAAGCGGAACAAAAAGCACAAGTGGAAGCCCATGCTGCTCGTGACGACGAATGGGGGCGAGTGGTTAACTCGTCTGGAATGCCGGCGCATTCAGGTGGCGGTCCTTGATGGTGTAGATGTGGCGTGGCGGGACCGCAAGCACTTCCGTGCCGTGCACGCCGGAACAATCGACACCGGCAAGATACGGCAACACTACAAGCCGAAGGATTATGACGTGGTCAGCGTCATCCCCGACACGGCGACAAACCGCCGCCGACTCGACGGCCTGATTCGCCGCCTTGCGGCAGACCAGAAGAAACTCCAGGAACGCATGATGCCCCACAAGATCATGGCCACCCTGCGCAGTTACTGAGACGAGGCATGAGCACGACGACAGGTAAACCAATTCGAAAGTGCAAGATCTGCGGCGTTCTAACTACTAGCTCGTTGCAGGGCTGCGCTCAGATCGGTCGACTTATCGCGTATCTTATACGCTTCCCGGAGGAAAATATCCGGGTGGCCTTGGACGAGCGAGTGGGCCACCTTGCCGAAACGGAGCCTGGAGCGGCCGACGCACTGTTTCCACCAGGAGCGTGCAAACATCGACTCGACCTTCTCCCACCACCCTTCGTTGTTCTCTGGGTTCACGATGAAAATCTGTTCCAGCTTGTCGTTCTGACGAAGCCCCTCAGCCAGAAGCCTAGTCATAAACGTGTCAGTTTCCGGGAAGCTGTATCCTATGATCGCAATCTCCCTTGCACAAGAAAAAGCGTGAATCGCGCGGTTCCAGTTGGCTTCTATAGCTTGATCTTGTTGGGCCTTCCCGAGGAGTGGCGGAACGATCGCTGGCGTCAGGCTCCCACTCGATACCATGCTTACGAAGTCATCCTCTTGGTACTTGAACATGCCGTACCTCAGGATACCCTCGTATGTTCCTGCCTCCATACCCTGGATCACGGTCTCCCGGTCCTTCTTGAACCAGCCGACGGAGCCGTGAAGCTTGATGAACTCAATTGCACATGCGGCCTCCAAGGCGTCATCCGGAATCTGCTTAGCGCTCAGGATTGTATCGAGGTCCTTGGCGCGACCACTGGCCCCGAGGCCCGGGTAGGCGATTCGCAACTGAAAATCAAGCGGCGGGCGCTCGCCTCGCCCGAAGTCGAGTCTCTCATTATGGCACAACGCGCCTTCGGCGTATGTGTCGTAGTTAGTTGTCACCACGATTGGCCGCGGCTTATCAAACTGTCGCCACTGGAGCGCGCAGGCACCGAGGTAAGTACTAAGTGCACGGTATCCGTCCAAGTTCCTCGCCAATTGGCGATAAACATCCCAGATCACATTCGCCATGGATTTCTGAAGAGCAACGGCGCCACGACACCCAGCCAACTGCTGCAGGTGCGCCTGCGTATAGAGATCTTCGATGTTCTCCCACCATCGTTCCAGGATGTACGAGAGACGCAAGCAACTCCTGCGAAACGTGAGGAGCGCCTCGTAATCTTTCTTGAACGGGCAGTCACTTCGCCCGGAGAGTTCACGCGCCCTCTGCATGAAGTTGGCCATGATGGGGGCGCCAGATTCTACAGAACACCCCGCGCCCAAGACGAAGACGATTGTGCCGTTGGCCGCATCTTTAGCATCAGATTGCATGATGATCCTCCTCTTCTGGAGGTTCCATCATACACGCATCCTCTCATTCGGCCTACCCCTCTGAGGAGAGCCGCATGAGAACACAATCAACGAGCGGAAACCGCCTTCGGTGAACACACCCCGCTAGAGAGCGGAAACAGGAGTAGACAATGGATTCAAGGACGAATGAAACGACGGAAAGTGCCGCCGGCAAGCGGCCACAGAAACCGTGGCCGCAGTACAGGTGCCACAAGGTGGTTGGGGCGCTGAAGATTGCGAAGTTTTTCACGCAACCGGACGGCTCTCTCCGCATCCAACCGCGTGATGAAGGATACTCAGACATCGTTGTATCCGCTGCATTCGCCGACAAACACAACCCCGTGGCCGGCGGCCGCCTCGTCAAGTACGAAGACGGCTACATGTCGTACAGCCCCGCCGAGCCGTTCGACGACGGTTACACCTTGGTTGAATGCGTCGAGAAGGAGTAGCCCCCCTATGAGAACGGCAGAGGATACGAATCGCATGCTTCGCCGCATCAGGGCGCTATTCCGTCTTGCTGGCGGTTCACCGTCCCAGGCAGAGGCGGCCTCTGCCGTGCGCCGCGCACAGGAATTGATGGTTGCCCACGGTATCGATGAGCGAGATGTCGCGGAACATGCGGGTGACTATGCCGATGCCGAAGTTGCACGGGTATGGCGCACAGGTGCGGAGATACGTTGGGTTAGCTACGTCCTGGCCACATGCTTCTCCGTTTGCTTGCTGGAAGGAAAGTTCTCGCGACGGCAGAAGAAACGGTTGTCAATCTGGGGGCTCCGCACCGACGTTGCGGTCGCCGAACACGTTTATGTATTCCTCGTCAGGGCATTCCGGAGTGAGTGGAAGAGGGTAAGCGCGATTGCCGGAACCGGCGACAAGGAAGCCTTCATGGCAGGCATGGCGGTAGCCATCGTCGAACAGTGCCAACATCACCCGTCCGAGGTTGAGCCAGAAAGGAACGCGATCGTCCAATCCGACCAGCGTACCATTCTGGACTCACTGGCAGCGAGGCGACCAGATGTCCGTAAGTGCCGCAAACGCAAATCGCCTACGCCAAGAAACCCGGTTTTCTACTGTGCTGGGGAAAAGGCAGGGCGGCGGACACAAGTTCGCACGGCAATCACCGGGAAGGGTGAAATCGCATGCAGCCGGTAAACCAAATCAAACCCTGGGAGCCGTGCTCTTCGACGCCCAAGCAGCGCCAGTACATCGTTCAGCTTGTTCGCCAGCGCGGCATGGGCGTCGTCGATGCTCGCGAGATGGCACCGGCCCACTGCGACAAATCCCTCCGCAAACTCAGTCTGATCGAGGCGTCGACGATGATCGATGCCATCAAGGCTGGTAAGGAGCCGGACTACACAAAGCGACCTCAACGTACCCAGCCGGCCAAGGAGCGGCCACCGCGATTGCCCAAAGGCGTTGCTCGGATGGCAACGTGGAAACAGTCGGAGTTCAACCGCCGACTGACTGAGTGGCTTGCCCGCGAATACGGGATGACAGTCAAACAGTTTGAAGATGAGAAGATGGCCAAGTGTCACTACAGGACGCACGGCGGCCCGATGCACAAGATTCTCTCAAGCGATGATTGCAGGCTGCGTATCGAAGTTCTGAAGGAGTGGAAGAAAAAGGCCATCGCGGCCAGGAACGAAAGGCAACGGAGTGCCGCCAGTGAAGCCGCAGTCGCATGAACAACCCAGCCTGCCTGGTCTGCCCAAAGGCGCGACTCAGCAGCCGAAGCGCAACCGCTTTGCGAAACGGTGGACACCGGACGAGGTCCAGTTCGCCGAGAAGATGATCGCGCATTGGTCACAAATCTTCGGAGGCGTCGCAGGCGGCTCCAAAGCCAACCGGACCCGTCACAATCGATTCGTTGCAATCAAGTTTTACCGCTGGAATCAGGAGCAACCACCGGAAGAACGCTTCAGCGATGGAGCGGTTCGCAGCGCGATCGAAGGTTACCGCGACGACCCGACAATGCGGAAGATGGTCGAGGGTGGACGCACCCACTACAAATCATTCGCAACCTGGTTCGGCGGCGATGTCGCGGACAGTATTGACCGCCAACTCGCGCGGCTCGGCATCCCGCGAACACTGAGAGGCGCGGACGCGCAGTCCGCCAAGAACCGCCAAGCCGCCGAAGCGTTGCTTGAGAACTCTGGCCTCAAACGGGTGGCTACACACGCAACCGCTATTAACAGCGAGCTTTTCGAGCACATCGCCTGGCTGCGGAAATCCGCAACACAGAGCAAGTGGCGAGACAGCCAAGGGGTGGCCGCGTTCTATGGCTATCTCGCTCAACGAGCGGCACAGTTCGAGGCGGAACCCCCGACTACCCAGGCTGACTATCGCAAGCGTGGAGGTGTCGGTTTTCGGGCAATCGCAGGCCGATCGCCAAAGAGAGACTCCCTCGAAGACGGAAACCTGGTCAATGCAATCGCCCTGGCACTGTTCGACCAGAAAAAGCAGACGGAGAACACGTCATGCGCATAAACAAGAACGTTGAACGCGGTGTGCGGGCTTGGTTACAGGGCTCGGACAAGCATCTCCATGCCGCCGGTGCAACCTTCGAACAGGCACGACGACAGCTTCAAGCCGAGACGACGATCGCCGTTTCGCCTGGCGTATTCCGCCGCGTCGCGATGTTTGCCAGAACGCAGGGTCGCGTGCGATGGTGGCATGGCTTCCGCCGGCCACTGCCGACCGAGGAAGTCGTCGGTGACAGAGCGATGGCACTGCTATTCGAGGCCGCAGAGCTTAGCCGGCGACTCCCGCGCGTGAATCTCCAGCGAGAAGACCCGGCTTTCGTCGCCCGACTTTTGTGTGATGCGGGATTTCGCTGTGCCCCTGCCGAGGCCGCCGGAGTGGTAAAGGCCATGAACACGGAGGAAGCCGCATGACGGTGGTCAACTGCATCCCCGGCCGAAACCGTGCGAGCACGATCAAGATCAACCTCGTCACGCAGGAGGCCCTTGACGCTGCCAACGCTGGTTCGGACCACCAGGCCTGTATCACGATCCTCATGCGATCAAACAGATACGGGGATAGAGGCGCGCTGCTCGAAGTCAATGAGGCCGAGCGACTCTGTCAGTCGCTAGCGAATAAGGTTCATGAGATTCGAGGGGATCAGGAAAACAAAGAATAGGCCCGGCGCGGCTGGTGAAGCCGCTGCCGCGATGGCGGCATGAGCACGAATGACATTAAGTTGGCGAATCTTGATGCTTGAAGACTGGAATTATCGGATGCCACCTAACACCAGGAGGACCGGGGGCGATCTCCTAGCCTTCTGGACCTTCCTGTTCGTTCGCGAGAATGGTTGTCTTGTTGTTGTCAGCATTGGACGGTACACTGGTCGATCTCAGGAACGGCTAAAGGCCGGATTGCGGGCCACACTTCTTCCGAAATCCGGCTATTTGAAAGGAGGCTGCCCAATGCCAACTCGCCGCAAAACAAGAGAGATGAAAGTCGATTTCTACCAGGTTGTGATGCCCTCCAGGTCTTCTTCCTTTGAGAAGGTCCTCCAGCAGATATCCCAGCTGCCCAACAACAGGGAACGGAACCGCACAATCGGAAAAGGCCCGATCCGTATGAATATAATCAAGGGCTGGGATCTCCGTCACGAGGGCGACATGGTTCGCATCCGAATGGACGAAATCCCCCCAAGGGCAAAACTCTCAGGTGAACTTAAACCGCTCAACCTGGCGGAGGATGAGGGACTTGGCGAGGAGACAGCATTCTGCTTCGATCCCAGTGTCGAGATCGTAGCAATGCAACGGAATAGAGTTGGCGTAACCCCCCAGCAACTCGCCCTCTATTGTAGCGAGATGGCTCGCCTTCAAGAGCCCATCCAGTTGCTCCCAGTCTTGAAAGCAGATGCATACACTCGGGTCCAGGGAATGGCCGGGCATTCGAAACTGATTGTGCGAGCCGCTGGGCTGAAGAACATGGACGCCTTCGGGTCAGCACTGGGCTTGAAGGAACTAGGCAAGGTCAGCAAGGAGTTGGAATCGCCCTTCGTCGAAATCACGTTCTCGATCGGGCGGAAGAGGTCGCGCCTGTTGGCGAAAAAAGGAATAATGAAGTTTCTTGGCAACCTCATGAACATCGAGAGTAATACGGACAATGACGCGTTGGAGAAGCTGACGGTCGTTGGACGTGACAAAGAAGGAGAATCAACGTATCCGATCGATCTTCTTGATTTCGCTTTGGGAAGCGTGCAGCGAGTAACCATCGAGGGAAAACGCCAGGTTCCGTATAGACAGAGACAACAGGCGATCAGGGATGCCCTCCTGAGTTGCTCCTCCGAACTGACCGAATTGTTCGCTGAACCGTGAGGCTGACATGACTCATCCGACTGGCAGTACATGGGCGAAGGTGTTTGAGTGCTGGTTTCCATGGGCGATTGCGATTCTTGCCGGCCTGGTCGGCTATTTTTATGCCTGTGACGGCGGGATTCCGACTCGATTCTGTCATCTCCTCAATGTGACAGTGAGTATCTCGGCGATAGCTGTTGGCTTTCTGGGCACGGCCATGGCAATCCTTATGTCCATCACCAAGAAAAAGCTGGTCGAGTTGATGAAACGCGGAACGGGGGAATACTTCGACCGTCTTATCGACTTCCTGATCACGGCGATACTGTCGTGTTGTGCGTTGGCTCTGTTAAGTGGATTCGGACTGTTGTTTGATTTTTCCGTTGCGGCCGAATGGCACCACTTGGGCTTCGGCATCTGGCTGGGAGTGCTTTCTCTCGCGGCATCTACCTGCTGGCGGATCATCAGTATTTTTGCGATGGTTCTGAAATCTGAGTAAAACACCAAGGCCCGGCGCGGCGGGCAGGGCAGGGATTGCTCAAACCCGCAACGCCATCGTGGGTTCAGCACGATGGTATTTTGCACGCCGGACGTTTCGAGAACGACCGACATCATAGGGCAGGGAGACAAGGATGCGAAGTGTCAAGGATGACGCGCCGCCAACAGGTGGCAATCAACGGAGTGATCAAAGGCGCGCGGACGTGGACGGTCGTAGCCGGCGACTGCCTTTCGGTTCTGCAGGGCCTGCCGGCCGACAGCGTCGACGCGATCATCACAGACCCGCCGTTCTTCTGCATCACGCATTACCAGAGTACCGCAAAGAAGCAGCGTTCCTGGGCCGACATGAGCCTGCTCGCCCACGGATGGGGCGCGATCTGCAACGAGGCGAAGCGGGCGATGAAGTGCTCGGGACAGTTCGCCGTCTTCTGCAACGCGGTCAGCTACCCGATGTTCTTCGGCCCGATGTACGATCGATGGGGGACGATCAAATGCCTGGTGTGGGACAAGATGGCTCCCGGTCTCGGACACATTTGGCGACACCAACACGAACTGATTCTCCTGGCCCGAGATCCCGGCGCGTGGGAACCGAAGGACGGCCGACTCCGAATCGACGTGCTCAAGCACAGGATCACGCCTGCCAAGCGTCGGATTCACCCGGTGCAGAAACCTGTCGACTTGCTTGCCGAACTCGTGACGGCCATGTGCCCGCCAGACGGCGTTGTGATGGACCCATTCCTCGGCAGTGGCACGGCAGGGCGAGCCTGTGTACTCAACGACCGCCGGTTCATAGGAGCCGAACTCAATCCGGCCTACGCGGCTGCTGCCCGGCGGCTGATCCGCTCACGCCGCACGGTCGAGTCTGCCAGCGCCGCAGATTCAAGGCGTGCAACCCCACGAACCGATCCACGTCGGAAGCCCTCCAAGCCTCGCGGACGAAAGCTGAAGAGGGTATCCACATGATCTATGAACGCCGGTTGGAATGTGTAGCGCTGGGCGGTCGAAAAACGTAGCGCC
>CAZTAR010000182.1:0-9077 GCA_964611695.1 uncultured Planctomycetaceae bacterium
GCTCCCCGGGATGACCTCCGCAAAGCGCCTGGGGTATTCCTGGGAACGCTCCACCACCGCCACGATCGCAGGCGGCATCAGCAAAACCAGAATGAGCAATGATGTTCTAGGCATCGACAAACTCGCTCCACCAAACTCCTTGTGACAAGAGTGTCGGGCAATGTGAGCGCGGGCTGCACCTCGGCAATCCTCAGGTCACCCGCATGGCGACCCGCAGACCTTGGGCTATTCCGCTGTGTTGATGAAATTGATCATCTGCCGCAGACGACCGTGGGACCGCCGGTCGAATTGCATCGCCAACCTTGGCTTGTCCGGCACGTCGTCACGTTCCTCCTCGAAGGCCGTCACCCGCTCAATCGTCCCGACCTTCACAATATCCGAGAATTCCTTCTGGATGTGGCCGAGTGCGGCATCCGACAATTCACTTTCCATGCGAATGACAAGCGTGTCCCGCACGTACCGCATTGAATGATACTTGCGATAGAATCCCAACACCTCACTAACAGCCGCTTCGACATCGTCGGTCAGCTTGATGAGGTTCATGTCCTCCGCGCTGATCATGCCTGAATGGAGCAACTCCGCCTTGACGTAGGTTCGCCAGTGTTGCCAGTAGGTCCCGCCCGGGGCATCCACCAGGACGATCGGCACGAGCATCGCCTTGCCGGTCTGGATCAATGTCATCGCCTCGAAGCCTTCGTCCTGCGTGCCGAAGCCGCCGGGAAACAGCACGATGGCTTTCGCCTCTTTCAAGAACATCAGCTTGCGTGTGAAAAAGTACTTGAAGTTAATGAGCTTCTTGTCGCCCTCGATGATATCGTTGGTTCGTTGCTCGAACGGCAAACGGATGGCAACGCCGAAGCTCGCTTCTTTGCCCGCGCCGCCGTGGCCTGCCTTCATGATGCCGTCGCCCGCGCCGGTGATCACCATCCATTTCGACTCGGTCATGCGTTCGGCGAACTTCACCGCCTGGAGATATTCCGGATGGCCCTCCGGCGTCCGGCTCGACCCGAAGATGGAGACCTTCGGAATGTCGTTGTACGGAACGAATGTTTTGAAAGCATAACGCAACTCCGCCATCGCCCGGTCGAGAAGCTTCACCTCACCACGGCCGATCCCGTCGCGAGACATGCGGCAAACGGTTCTGAGCATATTCGCAAAGAGATCGGCGTCACGTCCCGGGGCATGCTTGTGGACGAAGTCCAGGATCGCCGCGTCGCGATCAGCCCGCTGCTTGTCTCTTGACAGACCTTTATCTGATTCCACTGACTTGTTCCCTTCTTTTTTCCATATTGCAGAGCCCCGAAGTATAGCAAGACCACCAGAAGGTTGCACGAGTCGGCCCTAGTGACTCTCGAATACCCCCAGAAACACATTGATCTTCGCTCTGAGGCGATATCTCGGACACCCTCAAGACGATGCCAAACCTACTGTGGCACCGCCGTCTCGGCGGTGAAAGCACAGGCGAGACGCCTGTGCCACAATCCTGAACTGGAGCAGTTTCAGTCCAAGCGTTGCGGCCGACGCCCCGGTCGGCCGGGGAAAAAAGTCGGTTTTCAACCTCTGGCTCGGGGATAGACCGCTACGGTTGGATTGCGACTGCTCTAGTTTGGCAGCGCTACGTTGTTCGCAGATCCTCATTTGAAGCCCACGGAGAGCAATCCATGGGTCGGCCAAACAGCGATCAAAAACCGCTACCCGCGATTAATGGTCAAAGCAGCCCTGTCATACAGGTTTCAGAGTCGCGTCGGCGCCCCCCAGGGGAGAGTCCCGACGGAGGGTAGTGGTTCACTTTGACCGCCACGGGGGGTACGTCCGCCCTCGACAGTTCTGGCCGCAAGCTGCCAGTGGCACCAAACCCATCTAAACCAACCACGACCCAACGGTTCCCCCGAGCTGCTTGCTGGAGGATTAAGGCGAAGCCGACAACTCGAAGATTCCCCCAGTTGTCCGGATCGGCGCCAACCACTACGATGCCGATCTTTCGAGGATCAATCGGCGTGGCAGCACCGCTTAATCTCGGCTGGCCCAACTGGGTCACGATTATCCGAATGCTCTTGATCGGCCCGTTCATCATCTGCCTGATGCACATGGACGAGCCGAGATTCACGTGGCTTCGGTGGTTGGCCGTCAGCATCTTCGCGGCGATGGCCCTGAGCGATGTCCTGGACGGGTACCTGGCTCGCCGCCTCCACAGCGAATCTCCACTCGGCAAGTTCCTCGACCCACTCGCAGACAAGCTCCTGATCACCTCCGCGGTGATCCTGCTCTGCACGATCGGCGTGCGAGATGCGTCCGATATCCAGACCGAAAACCTGCTCCTCCTGCCGGATTGGGTGGCGGTGGCGGCCATCGGCAAAGACCTGATCGTCAGTCTCGGATTCGCGTTGGTGTATCTCTCGACAGGGCGCATCTTCATCCGCCCACGACTTCTCGGAAAGTGGTGTACCGCTGTTCAGTTGAGTCTCGTCTTAAGTATGCTATTGTGGGTGAATCTGCCTGCGTGGCTCAGGGGGGCTCCGCAGATACTATGGTGGACGGCAACTGTTCTGGCGGGACTGGCGGCGATTGACTACATCGTGCTCGGCAACCGTTTTGTGGCTTCCACGGTCGCACGCCCAGCAGGACTCCGTGAGGAAAGTGAAACTGATGATGTGTGATGATTCGTTTTTAAGTTCTATCCCAGAAGCACTGGAAGATCTCAAGGCCGGCAAGTTTATCATCTTGGTTGACGACGCTGATCGCGAGAACGAGGGAGACCTCGTCTGCGCGGCCGACAAGATCACCCCCGAAATGATCAACTTCATGATCCGCAAGGCGGCCGGCAAACTCTGCCTCTCTTTGACGGCCGAGACCTGCGAGAAGCTCCATCTCTATCCGCAAACAACGGAGAACACCGCCGAACACGGGACCGCCTTCACGGTCTCCATCGACGTCGGCCCGGAGTTCGGCGTCACGACAGGCGTCAGTGCCGCCGATCGATGGCGAACCATTCGACAATGCATCGTAGACGATGCTTCGCCATCACACTTCAGGCGGCCGGGCCATATCAGCCCCCTGAAAGGCCAAACAGGCGGTGTCCTCGTCCGGGCAGGTCACACCGAGGCCAGTATCGACCTGACACGAATCGCCGGCTTGACGCCCGCGGGTGTCATCATCGAAATCTTGCGCGAGGATGGAGAGGTCGCCAGGCTCCCGGACCTCATTAAGTTCGCCAAAGAACACGATCTGAAGATTTGCTCGATCGAAAAACTCGTCGAATACCGTCTCCAAAGGGAACGATCGGTGGTTCGCATCGAATCCATTCCCTTGACCAACCCATGGGGAAGTTGGACGCTTCACGCCTATAAATCCGCCGTGGACACCGACCCGCACGTCGCGCTCTGCATGGGCAACCTGGGACAACTCGACAAAGACGGAGAACCGATCCCGGTCGACCATCCCATCCTGATGCGGGTCCACTCCCAATGTTTGACCGGGGACATGTTTCATTCATTCCGATGCGACTGCGGAGAGCAACTCGAAGGCGCGATGGAACTCATCGCCGAACAAGGAGAGGGCGTCATCGTTTACCTCAGGCAAGAAGGGCGCGGCATCGGTCTGGCGAACAAGCTGCACGCCTATCGCCTTCAGGACGAGGGATTGGATACCGTCGAGGCCAATGAGAAGCTCGGCTTCCCCGCGGACAAACGAGACTACGGCATCGGTGCTCAAATCCTGCGTGACCTTGGGATTCGAAAGATCCGCGTTCTCACGAACAATCCCAAGAAGATCAACCGGCTGGGAGTGTACGGACTCGAAGTGGTCGAACAGAAACCGTTGAAGATTAAAGCGAACCCCCACAACCGCCGTTACCTACAGACCAAGCGAGCCAAACTCGGACACATGCTCGACGAGGAATAACAGGCAAGAGCTGACCGCTGAGAGCTAACAGCTAAAAACTACAAGCTAATGGCTAATAGCGACTTCCCATCAGACGATTGCGATGAAACAGGCAGCAATACCACAAACGTGCATTCGTGACGACGCCGCGACCGCGCCGTCGCCTGGAGGGACAGAGCTTCGCGATGGAACGCTGCGTCTGGATTCCTTCGATCCGATCAACGCCCCGCTCGTCGCCAGTTGGGTCCGCACAGAAGAGGAACTGACGCGACTGGCGCCCGGCACCCGGTGGCCGCTGACTGCGAAAAAGTTACTCACCTGGCGGCGACGGGACTCTCGGCGCTTCGTACTTGCACCGTCGGACCATCGCGAGCCAATCGCGTATGGGGAGTTGAACTATATGCCAGGGAGAACCGATCAGATGTGGATCGGTCATTTCCTGCTCGACCCGACCTATCGCGGTCAGTCCTACGGCATCCGATTTGCCGAAGCCCTTCTGGCCACAGCCTTCCTGGAGTACAACGTGTCCGATGTCCTGCTGGTGGTCTTCCCGGACAACATCCCGGCAGTCCGCTGCTACCAGCGCGTCGGTATGGAAATCAAGGGGACGGAACGCAAGTTCTTCAAGGCAACCGGCCGGGAACACCTCTTCCTGCGAATGGCCATCAACCTCAACCACTATCGCCAACTCGCGGCCGCCCGCTGACAACCAACGGCCAACAGCGAATAACTAAAAGCTAACAACACCTCATTCGAACTTGATCAGCTCATTTCGTTTCAGAGGCCCGCCGACCTGCTCGACTGACACGCGCATGTGCTTGCCGGCGAGTCCTTCGGTGTTATCTATCTTGAACTGGCGTGTTGTCGTTTGGCCCGCGGCGAGGTTTGTGATCATTCGCCCCTGTCTCGGATGACCAGGCGCGATCAGACTTGAACGCAAATCCAGGCTCTCATCCGTCCGGTTCGTCACGCGTTGGACGACCGCCAGCCCGGCACCTTCCCGACGAACCAGCACACTGACGTCCAGGCCGGGAGACTCGATGCTGAGCGGCGTGCGGAGGGTCAGACCATCCAGCGCATCGCCATCGGCATCAAGCTGCCCCAGCAGGACGCAACTTCCCGTGGCCTGGTTGTTGGGGATGTTGAAGCTGACCCGCACCGCCATGGACTCCCCGCCATCCAGGTCGACCGGGATTCTATCGGGTCCCATCCGCCATCCTTTTGGCGGCCGTAATCGCAACACCCCATGAAGCTTGGCGGATCGCGGATTGCTCAGCACCAGTGTTCGGACCTGTTCCTCCACGGCCGCCCGCAAACGCGGATCGGAGATTTGGAAACTGCTCAACGCCATGACCCGGCGCGGCGACACAGGCCGAAACAGAACCGGCATCGCTCCGACTTGGAAGGCCAACCCGCCCACGGCCTTGTCGGGCCGACTCAGATTCCCCCACATGTCAACGCTCTCCACGGCGTCACCGAGATCCAAGATCACGCGTTGAGGTTTGACGGCGTCTCCATCGGCCCACGCGACAATGGTCCCGGCTTCCCAGGCGCGATCGGCAAACAGCCACGCCTGAACACCGTCACCGAGCCACACCGGCGTGACCGGTTCGAGCCCGCCCAGCCCTTGCGACAAGGTCCGACAGATAATGAATTCTTCCTGAGGCGAGACAACGACCTTGTCCTTTGCAGGTTCGACGCGCCAGGGCTGCGGAACAAACACGGTCTCCACGCCGCTCTGTCGGGCAACGACGATCCGCCTCGCCAACTCAGCCAGGCGACCGTATCGATCGTACCGATCCACGGAGGGCGGCTCGACCGTCGCCCATAATCGTCCGGAGTCGCCTTCCGCAGAGGTGGAAAACTGCCTGCGGATGCGGTCCGCTGACACTTGTTGGGGAATCACCACCGAGACGACTTCCACTGGGAGTTCCTCTCCAAGTGGAAGCCTGGCCATGGAGGTTGGTGCAACAAGCGCCGCCGCGCCGATCAACGGCTGCAATTCCGCGCGGACATTGGAGATCGCCTGACCAAGTCGCCGATCGTTCATCGTCGCACGTCTACCATCCTCGCCGACCTGCCAGGCATTGATGTGGGCTCCGTGTCGAGAGATCGTCAGCGCCAGATAGGGACGCCATAGGTTCGGCGGAGAAGTCAACACATCAAGAAGCGTAAGCTCCGGATGGCCGCAAAGCGTCGCGAGGGTACCGGGCGGGTCCGCAAGTGTCGCCACGATTGTCATTCCGCGACCACGCAGCAACGACATCCACCGATCCAGCTTCTTGTCCCCCTTGATGACGGCATCGTCGTCGACATCGCGCCGCCACAGCGGCACTTTCGCCGAAATCACCGAGAGCGCCGTCAAAAGCCGTTCGTTCACACCGTCTTCCGGCACAACTGACGGGTCGATGATCACACCAAAGCCTGTTGGCGCGGTCGCAGTGTTGAGTAGATCAGGGTTCAGCCGTAAGAAGGACTGCTCCTCGACGAGCAGTTCGCGATCACCGGCATGGACTGACAACCGCGCGACATACCATCCAGCGGGAATATCGGTCGCCGCGATCTCGACGCCAGGATCATCTAGGCCTACGATGGAGATCGAGTGCGACTCGATGGAAACACCATCCGCGTTCATGATTTCCAACTTGGCATCAAGGCCGGTGTTGACTAAGTCCGCAACGCGCACAAAACACGTCATCGGTCCATCACTCAGGAACACGTTGCCCGGCGCGTTCAACGCGATGGCAGCCTGAGGGAGGCGAAGAATGGCGATATCGTCGAACCATGCCGTTGAAAGCGCATCGCGGTAGTTGATCGGCCTGGGCTCGATCACGCCGCCGGTTCGCGCCGGTGGTTGTTCGATACGACAGGACAAACCGATCCATCGAGCATTCTCAAAACCGCCCGGCAGATGGATCGAGATACGCGTCCAGCCGCCCCCGCAATCGTCATCGCGAACCGTGCGGCTACGCCGCTCGCTCTTCTCGATCTTGCGAAGGGCATGGTCCAGATAGTAAGCGGTGATATAAGCGCCGGCCTGCCGTAACCGGTTTGTATGCACCCAGGCCGCGATTTGGTAATCCGCGCTCGGATGAACGCTGGTGTCCTTCGCCAGATAATACGCGCCGATGTTCCCGCCGCTGAGCGTAAACCGAAACGAGGGCGGCGCGCTGTGGCCCACCTCGAAATCAAACGCCGGCTCCTGATAACGCGGGTATCCCGGAAACACGGGTTCCGTCATCTGCCGCCAAAACTTGGGCATCGGCTCATAGTGGTCCGGTTCGTCGAAGTCGAAAACCTTGACGACCCGGTCCTCGATGCGTGATGAGACCAGATCGCCGCCGGCCGAAGCCGGTGTCTCCGGTCCCGCGAACATCGCGAACGCAATCAACGAGACGATGAATGAACTCGTTCCCATAGGGCCTCACCGGGACATTCCGCCTGAACCCATCCCCGCCGGATTCAATGGACGTTGCTCCGCCAGCGCAGTGGTTCAGTCAACGGATACCCCTGTCGCTTATCGGGTCAGGTGTAGTGGCGGTTAAGGTTGCGTCTTGGGCAAGAAGAGGCGTTGCATCATCAACGTCCGATATCCCGCCGCATGCCTGTGAGGCAAAACCGATTGACACGATTGGCACGACATTGGCCTCGGGCTGCGAACTCCGCCGATAAAAGCATGATTGCCGCTCGACCATCTGCGCGATTAGGATCGAAAAAATCGCCAAAATAGGAACGACAATGACCACTCGCAAGTTTGCACGCTGGCATCGGCGTCTCCGCATCGTCACGGCCGCCAGCCTCATGTCCAGCGTTGTTCTTTCCCTCGGTGGCTGTTGGGATTCGGAAATCGCCAAACGCTTCCGCGACGCCTATGCGCCTGGAGCCGTCACCGGTCTCTCCACTGCGCTGGGAACGGCCGGTCAGACTGAGGCAGGCCTTCGCCAAATGGGCACAGCCCTGGCGGACGGGATCGGCGCGATCATCCAGCCCCGTTCCGGCACATCCTCTGGTTCGTCATCCGGCTCCAGTTCGAGTTCATCCTCAAGCTCATAATCGTCCGGTCGTTCGACTGGAGAGTCTGAAGGGCATCGTTCATCTAAATCTCGCTGATCGCCGAAGCATGACCATTATCCGCCCCATCTTGCACACAACGAAATCCGGGGAATCCACGCCATGTTTGTAGTTGGCTATTCGATGGTTTGCTAGAATGGAAAACTGACATGGCGTTGAAGCACTGCCCCTCCGCGGCGTACAGAAAGCCCCGCCATTCCCGACCGCGCTTGAAACCACAAGATCAACCGCTTTGGAGCATCAAACATGGCCGAAAAAGTGTCTGAATACATGACCCGGAAGATTATTTCCGTTCCGGCGGACACCGGCGTCCGAGAGGCCTTTTTTAAGATGAAGACCCATCATATCCGCCATCTCCCGGTCGTTGACGAGCAGAACAAGTTGATCGGAATCGTGAGCGACCGTGAATTGCGTCGACCCGAGTGGGTGGATGAATCCGTGGATGTTGCCCACATGTACCGCCTCGACGACGAGATGGCGGTTGGAGACGTGATGATCACGAGGGTCCATGTCGTCCACACCTATGACACACTTCGGAAGGCGGTCAAACTCTTGATCGAGAATCACATCGGCGCTGCCCCCGTATTGGACAAGACAGGCGAACTCGTGGGGATGTTGTCGGCAGTCGATCTGCTTCGAGCACTGGATGATTTGACAACGAAGGAGAAGGATCGCTAGTGCCGAGTCACTGCTCGACTGATGGGTAGCACGGTCAAGCGACAGATTGGCCGTGGCTTGCCGCACACGTTCATTCGTGCGTGCCACTGCTCTTGAGCAGTGGTCTTGCTCTAGCACTGCTCAGGAGCAGTGGTACCCGGCGATCTGGCGGTTGAGAGGGGTTCCAAACGCAGCTACGATCATCAGAATGCGGTTTTTAACCTGAACTCCTGGGCTATTCGACGAGCGGGGCGCCGCGTTCTTCTCGGAAAGAAAGGGTGAAGTACCCAGGCCTTTCGCAAAAATCGGGGTTGACAGGTACGGAGTTCGGGGGTAAAAAGCGGGGTGGTTGGTTCGTCGAACGAGGTGTGTACCCGACATTGACTACGCAAGTCTGGATCACTCTGCCGAGATCGTCTTCCTTCCTTCGAGGCCGGAACGTCGGCCACTTTCACACACGACCCTGAAAG